>NZ_JANSHP010000118.1:0-1935 GCF_047502605.1 Synechococcus sp. RC10A2 | reverse complement strand
CTGGCGCTTTACTACCTTACCCCCACCTCAACCCATATGTCAATACCACCCACCAGCCAACGCTTGGATAAGGAGCGTTATGGGTGGCTGCAGGTAGCCCGGGGCAATGCGACTCTGAACGGGCTGCCCTTGCGAGAAGGGGATGGCGTGGCTATTGCCGAGGAAAGTGAGCTCCGTCTTTTCAGTTGCGCGAGTTTTGGCTCTTGGGTTGAGGGTAAGTCCATACGAATTCGGGATCCCCTTTCAGGAGGAGAAGAGAATCCCGTTCTCTTGAGGGTCTTGCTGGGTGAATTGAGAGAGAACTTGTTGCCAAAGGTGGGCGAGCTGGGATCCTTTGCCCTTGGCATACAGCAGGCGGGATCCCTCTGCCTGGGGATGGGCTTCTAGGCACAGCCAGAGGTAGGTTGCTGGCCAGTAGGGCAGGTACTGAGGCCACTCGATGGCGGTGATCCCAGCTTGGCTCCAAAGTTCTTCCAGCCCCAGATCGTCCAGAGCTGAGGACTCGGCTCCGCCAGAGGCGGACTCTAGACGGTAGAGATCGCAATGAAAAAGAGGGATCCGTCCCGTGTGGTATTCCTGCACCAGCACGAAGGTGGGGCTGTCGATGGGCTCCGGGATCCCCAGCCCTTGCCCCAGCCCCTGCACAAAGGTGGTTTTGCCGCTGCCCAGATTGCCCTCTAGAAGGATCACCAGGCCGGGAGGGGAGTCTGTCTTGCTCCTGCGCTGGGGGCTGTGTTGCGGGCCTCTGAGGAGGCGAACGGCGGCCTGAGCCACCAGGGCCGCCAGCGATTGGGTGGCAGCGGCAGAGGACAACACCAGAGGGGAAGCTTGTTGCCAAAGCTCTTCATCTCGTGCGCTCGCCATGGCTTACGGCTCCTTCGGGGGGTGCTCAGGGGCAGGGATCCCTGTCGAGAGAGCGGGTGAGGGCCTCACTGGGCTCAGGTGAGCAGAAGCACGTCTTTGAGCGGTCAGCATCAGGGCCAGGCCAGCTCCGATGAGCAGTAGGCTCACCCCCTGGGCCACCCGCAGGGGCCCCAGCATGAGGCTGTCGGCGCGCAGCCCCTCGATCCAGAAGCGTCCAAGACTATACCCCAGCAGGTAGAGGCCCAGGAGGCTACCGGGCGGAGGCTGGCGCCGATAGTTCAAAAAGAGCAGGATCCCGAAGAGGCCGAGGTTCCAGAGGGATTCGTACAAAAAAGTGGGATGCACGCGGGATCCGTCGGGGAGCTGCAGTTGGATCCACAGAGAACTAGCCGGAGACAAAGCCTTTCCATAGGCCTCGTTGTTGAAGAAGTTGCCCCAGCGACCGATGCTCTGGCCAAGGCTGAGGGAAGGAACGATGCAATCGGCCAGCAGCCAGAAGTTGAGCCGATGCCGGTGGGCAAACAGGTAAAGCGCTGCAGTGCCCCCGAGCAAAGCGCCATGGATGGCCATTCCCCCCTGCCAGAGGGCCAGGACTTTCCACCAAGGGCCATCTCGATATCGCTCCCACTCAAAAGCCACGTAGTAAAAACGGGCAAGGGGCAGGGATCCCACCACCAGCCACGGCAGCAGATCGGACATGGAATTGGGGGGAAGACCGCGCCGTGCCGCCAGGTGGCGAGCTAGAAACAGGCCCAAAACGGTTGCTAAGCCGATCAGCAGGCCATACCAGCGTAGGCTGAATGGCCCCCAGCTAAACACAATTGGACCGGGGGATCGCAACACCAGGGTCGTGAACACGGCAGTATTCCTAAACCGGTCTTTCTAGCTCACTCTACCTGTTCTGCGACCCTCACCCCCAACCCCTCTCCCTCAGGGAGCGGCCCTCACCCCCAGCCCCTCTCCCTCAGGGAGAGGGGAGCTTGGAACCGAGGCAAGGTACGAGCTGACTGCAATTGGAGGGAGATCAAGGGATCCGCTGGGGGTAACAAGGCGACAATGTTAGAATGCAGG
>NZ_JANSHP010000117.1:0-31845 GCF_047502605.1 Synechococcus sp. RC10A2 | reverse complement strand
GTCAGCAGAACCTTGGGGCTTTGCCTTCAGGAACTGTCTAGAGGCGCTTTGACAAAGCCTTTGCGACGACCGTGTAAGAATCCCCCGCCTTTAGACGGTGGGAGTGTCAAACTTCAGAGAACGGGTTGGTGGGGGAGCTGACCCTGAGAAAGTTTTGGATAGCAGCAACGGCTTGCCACACTCTTCCCTGGTCTGAGCGGTAACCAGCTTTATTTTTGAGCGACTGATAAACTCCTCTTTTTAGCTCGTAGCACAAGCTGCTGGGAACAAGGCATTGGCATCCTCCATTTGGTGGGAGCGGAAGTGGCGCCTGAAAGCTTCCACACAAGAAGCCAGAATCGTGATCTTGCTTTTTGGCTTGTTCAAAACAGCGGTGTTCAAGATGCGGTTCTGTTTAGCCCCGACTAGCTCCTGCCCTTCCACCAAAAGCAAGAGAAAACCGCTGTAGTTTTCCACAACTAGATACGGCACAACGCCGTTCTGATTGATTTCACTAATCGTTGCTTCCTGAGCTCCATGATCTGGAAGGCGATAGGCAGCCTCTCTCTGTATCCTCTGGAGAAAACAGCGGGAAAATCTGAAAGCCGCCCTACTGAATAGCACCACCAACTTGCAGTGTTGGCAGGTTCAGTTTGAGCATCGATTTCTCCTTTGGGCTTGCTAGCACTATCTCTTCAACTTCCTCCAGAGCTGCAGTGGTTGGCATTAACAACAGAAGCTGGGGAGCCGAGAAGAAGCAATGGCTTGAGCCGCTGCCGAGTAACAAACTGGAGAGACCGCATTTTACAATACATGTTGCGATTAGCCCTCAGCAGGGGGTTCCTGGAAGTGGAAAAAAGCCTTAGCATCTGGCATCGGCTGGCCCGCCGATATGGGCTTAGGCTCTTGAGTGCTGCCGATATAGCCGTCAATGGCTCGCGGCCCTGGGATCTGCAAATCCACGACGAGCGGCTCTACCTGCGCTGCCTGCTCTATGGATCCCTGGGCTTTGGCGAGGCGTACGCAGAGGGCTGGTGGGATTGCGAGGCTATTGACGAGTTGGTTTACCGTCTTCTCACCAGTCAGGCAGCGGAGCAAGTGGGCTGGCCAGTTCGGCTCCTGCTGGCGTTGGACAGTCGCCTAGTTAATCGCCAGCGGGGTAAGGGAGCGTTTGTGGTTGGCCAGCGCCACTACGACCTCGGCAACGACCTCTACGAAGCCATGCTGGATCGCCGCCTGATCTATAGCTGTGCCTACTGGGATGGGGGGGCGCAGACCCTGGACGAGGCCCAGGAAGCCAAGCTGGATCTCATTGCCCGCAAGCTGGATCTGCAGCCCGGCATGCGCGTGCTCGACATTGGCTGCGGTTGGGGCGGCACGGCCCAGTACCTAGCCGAACGCTACGGTGTGCAGGTGGTGGGCATTACCGTCTCCCAAGAACAGGCCAAGCTGGCTAGCGAACGCTGCCAGGGCCTGCCGGTGGAGATTCGGCTGGAAGACTATCGCCAGACGCAGGGAAAGTTTGATCGGATCCTTTCTGTGGGCATGTTTGAGCATGTGGGCTACCGCAACTACCGAACATTTATGCAGGTAGCCCGTCGCCTCCTCAAAGACGATGGCTTGTTTCTTCTCCACACCATCGGCGCCAACGTTGCCTACCAGGGTCGGGATCCGTGGATTGAACGCTACATTTTCCCCAACTCGATGCTGCCCTCGCCTCGTCTGATAACAGCGGCTTTTGAGGGTCTGTTTGTACTGGAAGACTGGCACAACTTTGGGATCAACTACGTGGCCACCCTAAAAGCTTGGCACGCCAATTTTGAGCGGGCATGGCCACAACTGGCCGGCCGCTACGGCGAGCGCTTTCGCCGCCTGTGGCGGCTTTATTTGCTGATGAGCGCCGGCAGCTTCAAGGCCCGTGCCAGCCAGCTTTGGCAACTGGTCCTCTCGCCCAGGGGAGTAAGGGACGGCTATCGCTCGGTGCGGTAGCGAAGACAACCCTTCCCTCTTTGGCTTTTCCGACCCACCCCCGCGCGCAGTAGGCGCTCTCGGCGAGGGTGTTATGATTGATTATCATTCTCATTCAGGCCAGTGGGTTGATGCCCGAAGCTCTGCGGCAGATTGTAGGTCGCTTTCAAAAGGCCAGAACCTCCCGTCAGAAGTACGAATTGCTTCTGGCCTATGCCAAGCGCCTGCCCCCTTTCCCCGAGTCGCAGCGAACAGAGGAGAATCTGGTGCGGGGTTGTGCCTCGCGGGTGTGGCTGGCCACCGAGCTAAAAGACGGCAAGGTCTACATCCAAGGGGATGCCGATGCCCAGTTGGTCAAGGGCTTGGTGGCTGTTTTGGCGGAGGGGTTGAGCGGTCTGCGCCCAGAGGAGATCCTGGAGGTTTCCCTAGAGTTTGTGCGGGAGATGGGCCTCAACTTTAGCCTTAGCCCTTCCCGCAGCAATGGCCTGGTGAGCATGTTTTCGCTGCTGCAGCAGCGGGCCTTGGCTTTTCAGAAGTCAGGCGCTTCCGGCTCTGCTGTCTCTGTCGTCTTGTGAGGTACTAAGGCTCATGGCTGATAAAGCTAACTCTCTGCGTTCGGCTCGACCTGTGCGGTCACTGGTCTCGCTGGTGGCCGCCCTCTCGGTCGGGATCCTGGGCGGCTTGCAGATGCGCCAAGAAGAGTCCCAGGCGCAGCAGGGATCCACCCCCCCGAAGGTGGTGACCACGATCCTGCCGATAACGCAATTTACCCGCGCGGTGGCCGGGGAGCGGGCCGAGGTGACGCCTCTCATTCCGCCCCAGATGGGACCCCACGACTTTCAGGCTCGACCGGAAGAGGCGCGTCTGCTGGCCCAGGCGGATGTGCTGGTGATCAATGGGTTGGGAATGGAGACCTTCCTGGAGGGATTGATTGCCAATGCTGGGAATCCGAAGCTGCGCATCATTGATAGCAGCCAAGGGATCCCGACCTTGCGGACTGAGGAGCCAGAACATGGGCACTCCCACAGCCATGGGCATGGGCATTCTCACGGTCATGGGCACTCTCATGGGCACAGCCATGGGCATGGGCATTCTCACGGTCATGGACACTCTCATGGGCACAGCCACGGCAAGTTGAACCCCCACATCTGGCTAGATCCCAGGCGGGCCATTCAGCAGGTGGAAAACATCCGCGACGGCCTGATTGCTGTGGATCCAGAAGGGGCAGAGATTTACCGCGCCAATGCTGCCGCCTTTATCGAGCAACTGGAAGCTTTGGATAAAGAAATCGAGCAGAAATTGGCGCCCTTTGCCGGCAGAAAGTTTGTGGTCTTCCACGACTTTGCCCCCTATTTTGCTGAGCGCTACAACCTCAAAGCGGAGTTCTTGGTGGAGATCCCGGAAGCCAGCCCCTCCCCTGAGGATGTGCGGCGGGTGATGGATACGGTACGGCAATCGGGCCTGAAGACGATCCTAGTGGAACCTCAGGTGGGGAGTGACAACCCCTTTGAGGTTTTGGCCAGAGATCTGGGGGTACAGGTTCGCGTGTTCGATCCCATCGAAACCGCCGGCCCGGAGGGGATCGAGCCGGAATACTACCTAGCCATCATGCGGCAAAACGTGGAGAACCTGGTCTCCGCCTTTGAGAAGGAAAAGGCCTGGCTTCCCCTGCAGTTGCCCGTGGTGGGCCAAGCTGCCCTCGAACACCTGCTGGCGAGGGGGCGATGACCTCCCACTTGGGCGAAGTTGTCCTTTGGGTGGAGGGGCTGACGGTCTATCGGGGATCCCAGTTGGCGGTGCAGAACGTGTCGTTTGCGCTGGAGGCGGGATCCCATATGGCGATTGTCGGTCCCAACGGCGCCGGCAAGAGCACCCTCGTGCAGGCCATCTTGGGGATCCTGCCCCGCCAGTGCGGCTCGGTTTGGATCCTGGGAGAGCGGCTGCGCCTGTCGGGGTATTTGCCCCAGGCGGTGCGGCAGCAGCTTGCCTATGTGCCGCAGCGGTTGCAGTTCAACCCCGCCATTCCCGTGACGGTGGCGGAGTTTGTCGCCCTGGGCTGGGGATCCCTCAGACCCCGCTGGCCCTGGCAGCAGCAGGTTGCTCGGCAAGAAGCTGTTCGGAAGGCCTTGCAACGGGCCGAGGCCCTGCACCTGGCCCCTAAGCCTTTGGGTCAACTGAGCGGCGGCGAGCTGAAACGGGTGTTGCTGGCCTATTGTCTAGTTTGGCCGCGGCGGCTCCTAGTGCTGGACGAGGCCCCCGCTGGCCTGGATAGCCCCAGTGAAGGGGAGTTCTATCGGCTGTTGGAAGAGCTGCGCCGATCCCTGGGCTGGGCCATTTTGCAGGTCTCCCACGACCTGGAGATGGTCTCTCGCCACTGCGACCGCGTGTTGTGCCTCAACCGCTCCCTGATCTGCCAGGGATCCCCCAGCGTGACGCTGTTGCCCGAGGTGTTGAGTCAGGTCTATGGGCCGGAGTTTGCCCGCTACATCCACCATCACTGAGGAGAAAAAATGCCGGAAACCTGGGCGCGGGTGGTGGAATTGCTGCAGTTGCCCTTCATGCAGCGGGCCCTGCTGGGCGGGATCCTGACAGGGGTGACGGGGGGACTGCTGGGCAGTTTTGTCATCTTTCGGCAGTTGGCGTTTTTTAGCGATGCCCTGGGGCATTCGGCGCTCTTGGGTATTGTCGTGGGAGTGGTTCTGGGACTGAATCCTACGGCGGTGCTGATGGTGTTTGGGGTGGTGTTTGCCCTGGGGGTGACTTTTATTCTGGAACGCACCCAGCTTTCGGCAGATGCGGTGCTGAACATCATCTACTCTTCCTCCTTGGCCCTGGCCATCATCGGCCTGAGCTTGATCCCTGGCTACCGCGGCAACCTCAACCAACTGCTCTTCGGGGATATCTTGGGCATTGGCCTGCCAGCTTTGGGGATGAGCGGCCTGCTCCTGTTGCTGGCCCTGGGGTACATTGGGCTGACTTTGACTGCCCAGATGTTGCTGACCCTGGATGAGTCGTTGGCGCGGGCGCGGGGGGTGGAAGTGGGCTGGCAGCGGCTAGCCTTTGTGGTGCTGCTGGCTTTGGTGGTGGCGCTGTCGATCCGCTCGGTGGGGGTGCTGTTGGTGAGCGCCTTTGTGGTCATCCCCGCCTCGACGGCGCGGCTTTTGGGATCCAGCTTTACAACCTATGTGCTGCTGGCCATGGCCTTGGGAGGCTTGAGCGCCGTGCTGGGGATCCTCCTTTCGGCAGCCTTTAATCTGCCCTCCGGACCCAGCATTGTTGCCACCCAGTTGCTCTTTTTTCTCCTAGCGATGGCACTAAAGGGGGTATGGCAACTCCTACGCCTCTAGCTGCCGGCAACCCCAAAAGCCCTCTGAAACGGCCTTTCCCCCCAGACCTGGCCAAAGAGGCGGCGGTAGCTTTCCGGGAAGACCTGGCCCATGAGGGTAGGCTGCTCGTAAACCCGCTTTAGGGTGTTGAGATCCCGTTTGGTGATGGTGGGCACCCGCAGCAGGCGGCGATTGCCAGTGGCCTTGGCGTGGTGGCCGCTGTACATCAGATCCCGCGGGTTGGGACTATGGCCCCACAGCCCCAGCCCATGGCCAATCTCGTGCCGAGCCACTGCCGTAACCTCTGCCAGCCCCTGGCCTTCGGCGATAACGATGCGCACCCGCTGCTGCAGCGAACCATCGGCGGCGAAGAAAAACTCTGGGCGGGCTGCCCCCGCTATTCCCTCGCCAATGGGAGGAACGCGGTAGATGCTCATCCCGTAGAAGGCCTCCTCTTCTTTGGCCACCACCTTGAGCGGGATATAGGCCGACCACTCCTTCACCGCCTGCTCCACAAAGGCTTTCCACTGGGGGTGATCCCCCTGGATGTAGACGGGGATGGGGTAGAAGGCCCACTGGGCATAAGCTCCGCCTGGCAGCAGCGGCTCGATCTCTTCGAAGTAGTCTCCCGCCGACTTGTCGTAGGCGTAGCGGGCTAGGCCTGGGGGCAGCTTGAGGCGAACCGGCTGCGGCAGCTCTTCTAGGGGTCTCTGCGCCTGAGCCAGGGATCCCACTCCGCCTACCGCCAGGGCAAGGAGCATTGCGCAGGCAATAACCCCAAACTGAAGGATGGAACGCCGCCGCCAGACCATACCTTGGGTCTCTCCCTTTCTGATTAAAGGCTATCGACTGGAAAGGCCCATGTCGATGCCAGCCGAGGGATCCCCTGGCCCAGAAGTGGCGGAATTGGCTACACTGAGAGTCTGCTGTCCCTAGCTTGGCCAAAGGTTTCCCATGCAGCTTCGTCTTGGCGAGCCACCTCTAACGCAGGCCGAATGTGCCCTGGTCTACTGCTTTGCCCCCAGCGGCGAAAACGCCACCTTCCCGCTGCCTGCTGAGATCGCTTCCCTGGACGAGAAGGTATGGTCGGGGCTGGTGGCGGAAGCGGTTCAAGAACAGAAGTTTCAGGGCAAGCCCAACAGCAGCCTCGCCCTGCGCCTGCCAGGGCCTATCCGCAAGCTGGTGCTGGTGGGGCTGGGGGATCCCGCAGCGCTGACTTTGGAAGGACTGCGACGGGCTACTGCCAACGGCCTGCGCCAGGCCCACAGCCTTAAAGCCAAGCAGGTAGTGCTGTCTTTGCCGGAAACTGGGCTGGATCAGGGGCGAGCAGTGCAGGCGGTGGTTGAAGCCAGCCTCCTGGTGGCCCACCAGGATAACCGCTTCAAATCTCCCCCCAAGCCCAACGAAGAGCGCGGCTTTTCCGTTGAAGAAGTCACGCTCTTGGTGCCGGGACTGGCCCAGGCCCGCCAAGACTGTGAGAACGCCCTTCAGCGGGCCACCGAGATGGCTGCCGGGACGATCCTGGCCCGAGAACTGGTGGCTGCTCCCGCCAACGTCGTCACGCCTCCTGCCCTGGCTGACACTGCCCGGCAACTGGCCCAAGACTACGGCCTAGAGGTGGAGATCCTGGGGCGGGAAGAGTGCAAAGCCCTAGGCATGGGGGCTTTCCTAGGCGTGGCCCAAGCCTCGGATCTGCCGCCTCAGTTCATCCACCTCACCTACAAGCCCAAAGAAGGGGATCCCGTTGCCAAGTTGGCCCTGGTGGGCAAGGGCCTCACCTTCGACTCCGGCGGCCTCAACATCAAAACCGACTCCCGCAGCATTGCCATGATGAAAACCGACATGGGCGGGGCGGCAGCCGTCTTGGGAGCGGCCCGTGCGCTAGCTGCCCTCAAGCCGCGGGTAGAGGTGCACTTTATCGTCGCCGCCACGGAAAACATGATTAGCGGTCGGGCCCTGCACCCGGGAGACATCCTCACCGCTTCCAACGGCAAGACCATCGAGGTCAACAACACCGATGCCGAGGGCCGTCTCACCCTGGCTGATGCCCTGGTGTTTGCCGAGAAACTAGGGGTGGACGCCATTGTTGACCTAGCGACCTTGACCGGCGCCTGCGTCATTGCCCTAGGAGAGGAAATCGCCGGCCTCTTCACCCCCGACGAGCAGCTGGCCCAGGAGCTGCAGCAGGCAGCCAACCTCTCTGGCGAAAAGATCTGGCGCTTACCCCTGGAAGAGAGCTATTTCGAGGGCCTCAGCTCCACCGTAGCCGACATGAAAAACACCGGTCCTCGCTCTGGCGGCTCCATCACTGCCGCCCTCTTCCTTAAGCAATTTGTGGAGAAAACCCCCTGGGCCCACTTAGACATAGCTGGTCCCGTCTGGGCCGAAAAAGACTCGGGCTACACCAACAAAGGCGCCACTGGCTACGGCGTGCGCACCCTCGTGGAATGGGTCTTGGCACGGGAGATGGCAGCCGCCTCCTCCTAGCATGGTTCACCACTCCCGAAGCTCTGCCTGTTGCGTAGGCGGGTCTTGAACGATCCCCAGAGTAAGGCTTTGTCTCTCCAGAAAAGGAGGGCTCTGCTGGAGGGCTTGCAGGGTCACCAGCCGCGGACTTTCTTCCTCTTGAGGTAAGGCGCTGCTATGCTAGGTCCGCTGCAAGAGAGGCTGCTACAGACCTGCCCTCCGACGATTGATGGAGTGGGAGCCAACCCAGAAAGTTGGCTCTGCAAAGGAACTGACACGATATGTGCTACTCGACTTTGACCGCTGCAAACTTCTGAGCTGCAATTGGGGGAGTCGAAGAGTTAGTAACCGTTACCAGTGCAGCAAAAGAAAAGCCGATTGGGTGTAGCTCAACAGTCTCACCCAAGATGGTCTTGGACATTCATACAAGCCAGGCATGTATCGTCTACTTAACTGTAATGTTCACACGTGCCTGCGCCGAGATAGGAGGACTAGAAGAGTCCGTAACAGTCACCAATGTCAAGAGAGTAGAGCCAATGGGAGGAGTGTCTTTGGTGGCTGGACACTGCACCTTGATTGCCCCCGTTGGCCTGTCAAACGAAAAGCCAGCTGGCGGTGGAGGTTCAGGCTCTGCCTTGAAAGTTAGGGGGTTAAGGACTTTACCTTGGGTGGTAATTTGTGGATTTACGATGACTAGCTTACCAAGGTTGTTGGTGCAATCTACTGAATCCCCATATTTAAGCTCGATAGAACCTACAGCTGATTTCACAGGAATCACAAAGTTAATATCACTGGTCAGGAAGTTGCTGGCAGTAGTTAAGGATGGGTTAAGCTTAATAGTGATGGAGCCAGTGAATACCCCGTCCGTTAGTCGAATAACTCCGAATTGTTGAGGCCCTTTGCTACCTTCCTTAAAGAGGAGAGTAGAGGTCGAAACAGTGAACGGAGCGCCCGCCCCAAAGGGGTTAGGAGTTCCGCTGACATCCAAAACAACCTGCCCACCAATCGGAGGGGCATCGAGTTTGACCTCGACAACCTTGGTAGCCCCAACTATGTCATTATCGAGAAACTCTATCGTCGAAGGGGTAACCGTAATGGTAGGCGGCGCTTTCTGCAATACCTTAACCGGCACAAGAACATTCACACTGCCCACCGGGTAATTGACAGCTGTTGTGGCAGGGTCGCGGGTAACTATTATGGTGGCATTGCCTTCCTGAGTGGCCGGGATCAAACGAGTTAACCCAACTTTGGGTGTATCTGGGGATCCCGGTGGAATGACGACGGTTACAAAAGAGGCAGCCGTTGTAGAAATGCCCACCACCTGCGGGTTGCTGCTTTCCACTTTCAACACCAAACTGCCGTTGGCCGGAGGAGCAGAAGGCGTAAGCGTGAGAGTTTCTATGGAGCCAACAGTTGTCCCTGAGTCAAACGTAACTTTTTCCGGCGTAACGCTAACTTTCTCAACAGGGAACGGAGGGGGGGGAGGAGGAGGGAAAGGAGTAGAAGGAACAGGGATCTCCGCCTTAATGGTAGGGAGAGGAGCGGGAGAGGGGATGGGAGGAATGGTTGGGGCCGCAACGGGAGTTTGGATGACAACAGTGGGAGCCGGCAAAGGGATCCCTGGGGCTATAGGAGGTAAACCCACCTCAGTGCCTCCGGTAGGTACGCTGGGCGTTTGCGGCGGAATGATCGGCCCAGGAACAAAGCTAGTGGCGCTTTTGTCGTTGGATTGCTGACAGCCGATCAAGCTTGCCGTAGTGAAGAAAACAGCCCCCGCGCTGCCTAAAGCCCGCAACCAACTTCTTTCAGTCTTGAACTTTTGCACCTTCATTTCCTGCCACCTTCGCTTACAAAACGGAAGTCCTCTCCAAAGCCGCATCACCATTGGCTGCTAGTTAGCTACTAGAGTGATGGGAGGAGCTGCACTGGGTAGAGTCTGATTGTTCGACACAAGCGGCAATGTGTAGATCCCAGGAGCCGTTGCTTGAATGGAGACGTTCACCTCGCAAGTAGCACCTGCTGCCAGAACTCCGCCCGAAAGGTTGATGATCCTTGTTCCCGGTATTGCGCCCAAAGTGCCGCCACAGGTATTGGTGAGGTTGGGCGGATTGGCAACAAGCAACCCTGCAGGCAGGCTATCCGTAAAGCTGAGGCCAGTCAGTTGGATCCCTGAGTTGTTGGTGATTGTGAAGCTTAGGGTTACGGGAACACCCACTGAGGTTGTGGAAGGACTGAAGCTCTTAGTAAACGTCGGGGCAGCCAAGGGGCCTGGGGGCAAGCCAACGATGCTGGGAGAGGGATTGGGAGTGGGCAGGGGCGGGATCGTCGGCGCCGACACAGGAGGGGGCACAAGAGGGCTGGGTTGACCTGGGGGAACAGATCCAATCGGAGGAGTGGATGGCAGCCCTACCCCCGTTCCTCCGGGTTCCGTATTCGGGTTTTGCACACCAATCATTGGCCCTGGCAAAAAACTTGTAACATTTTTATCCTTAGCCTGTTGACACCCAATAAGAGTCAAAGACATCAACACAAGCGAGGTTCCACCTATTGCCAGTGTTTTAAACTTAATTATCACCACACCCTCTCACACTCACTTAAGTTCTCAACTAAGCCTTTAACTCATTTGGCAAGCCATTGCTGGGATTACCTTCTCTACAGATTTCCACAAGCAGGAACCTGAGAGCCACGAATTTCTGTTCGGCTTTCTTCTCCACTAAATATAGAATCGTCAACTCTTAGCACCTGACCAAAACTATCACGAATAGTTAAGATGATCAGAATGTCATCACCAGTCAGCTCGTCTTCGATCTGAACCTGCCCCTGTGCATCAACTCTACGAACGCCACGAATGGCTTTAGAAAGAATTCTGAGATCATTAAAGTAGCGGGGATCCGTCGGAAAAGTAAAGCTAAAGGTAATTCCCGCCGCATCAAGGAATGTATTTCCTCTGCCAATCAATAGATTCTTAAATTGTTCTAAAGCAGTTGGGAGTATAACATCTGTCACGTCTGTTCCACAGGTGATGTTTAAAACCTGTACATCAACGCTAGCAATGCCCCCACGCACGATCAAACCAGTTATATCGATCTTATAGGATAGCGATGCAAACGGCTGGTCGACGTTGAAGCCGCCCCCTGGCCCAAATTGAGGCGGATCCGGCAGATCGGGTTGAACTGGCGGCGGGGTGATGGGGGCAAAGTCCGGCCCGGGGCGGAAGGTGATGGGCGTGAGGTTGGGCGCAATCGTGGGGGCCACGGCCACGGGAGGAGGCGTGGATCCATCGGCAGTCAAGAGGGGCGGCAGCCCGCTGGTAGTCTCGCTGCTGCAACCAGTGGTCAGGGCCAGCGAAGCCCAAGTTGCCAGAAGGGAAAGGCCACCACGGCCAAGGGCTGAACCAGAACGTCGTTTCATCGGGGAAGTCTCCACTCACTCACACCACAGCAAGTTCTTCCAACTGCGTCCAGCCGAGATCCACTGAATCTGCCCATGTGCATTGGCAAGATTACGTGGAGATCCCGTTTCAAGGGGGAATGTCTGCCGTTAGTTCTACTGCATCTCAGAGCGTTGTCAAGCCAGCGGCAAAGCAAATCCAGGAAATTTTCCTGGAAGTGGCCCATCCCCTAGATATGGGGTATCATAGCCTCGAGCAGGGGCAACCAGCCTACCTGTAGCGTTGGGGGTTGGGTGCCTTCCCCTCCATTTTGTGTGTGAATTTCCCCAGATTAGGGTGTGTGAGGCAGTGCCGTATGAACTTCAAAGGTCGATCATTGGCAGTGTTGTGTGGGGTTTTGCTCTTAGGGGGCTGCGGCGAGGTTAATGAGGCGCCAACCCTACCTGGGCCTGTCCAGGTGGATCCCACAGCGTTTGTCTCGGCCCAGGAGTATCGCTTTACCCCCGGCTCGGTGCTGGAGACCACCAGCCTCCGCTTAGACTATGTCAATCCGAGGTTTGACAACGGGATCCCTGTGCGCACCAACCCCCTCCAAGGCAGCGGTGAAGCTCGCATCGCCAATGTTGAAGCCCGCATCTTGCCTGTGAACGAGATCCCAGCCAATGAACTGACAATCGACTCCACCCTTCGCTCCAGCACGCTGGCCATCCAAATTGGGCGAACCACACCGCTGGTGAATATCACTGCCTTTGGACCCAACGACGGCAGGCTATCTACGCAATTCAATATCGCCGGGCTGGTTGCAATTTCGACCCTCCCCAACGACCAGCGCATTCGGGTGAATACCACCTTCAGGGCTATCCGAGATGACGGCACTGCTTTAACGCTCACCGTGCGCCGCATTTTGGTGAGTAGAAATGGTAATCAAGTCGTCCTGGAGGGAGATTCTTCCCTGATTGTCCCCACTGTGGGTGTATTGTTTGAAAACGGTGGCCCTGGCCCCGGTGGTGAGATTTTGGCGCCTGGCTCCTTTGTCAACCCTCCTCCACCCCAAGGTCCTGTAGTCGCTATTCTCCAAACAGGCAGTTTCTCCGCGAGCTTTGTGGTGCGGCAGCGGGGGGTTGCGGGCGATGGCACTCCTGAGGATGCCTTGGCTCTCTTTGCCCGCCTGAACTTCCGGCCCAACCAGGCGGAGATTGTCTATCGCCCTGCCCAGGTGGGTACGCAGTCGGTACTGTTCGCTCCGGATCCCACTCGTCCAAACATCTTGCCCAATCAGTTGGTTCGCATCCGCCGCTTACTGAACGGTCGTGTTCAAGCGGAGTTTGATCCGGCCAACACCAGCACAGTTCTCAACTTTGTGCAGGTTAGCCCCCCACCGCGACCTTTCCCCACACCGATACCGCAATTGCCGGTTCCTGATCGTCCGGGTGCCCCAACAGTCTTTGATTACTTTTTCTCATTGCGCACAGAGCGCTCTACAGGTACCTTACCCGGCTCGCCCGTGGAAGGAAGCAACCCTGAGCCCGTTATCCTTCAAGGCATTGTACCTACCACAGGAGATTTCGTCTTCCGTACCCTGGCCGGAGCACAATTGGCGGGGCCGTTTAACCGGCTTGATATTGGTGGGGGAACACAAAGAGGAAATCTGAACCTTGTCTTCGATTCAACGACCTCTGCTGAGCGCATTTCCGGCCAGTGGTTCCTGGAACAAGAGTTCCCCACCGGCAACATTGAAGGTGGGACGGAAGATGAACCAGGAAGTCCTGCTAGCCGGGAAGGGGCCATTTTGATCATCCGTGGGTTCTTTGATGGGGCTCAGGTACGGTTGTAATCTGAACAGCCCCGGTTGATCCCCAACCAGGGATCCGTTCCGGCTTGGCCCTTGTGGCTGAGCCTTTTTTGTCCGTTAAAGTTTCGGCAGATCGCTGATCACTACCTGTGCGCAGTTGTGGCCAGGGATCCCGGTCACTCCGCCTCCTGGGTGCGCCCCTGAGCCGCAGAGGTAAAGGCCGGGAATGGGGGATCGATAGTCGGCCAGGCCGGAGATGGGCCGTAGGTTGTAGCTTTGATCCGGCGTCATTTCCCCGTGAAAAATGCTGCCCCCCACAAGGCCGAAGCGGGCCTCCAGATCCACGGGCGACAACATCTGCCGTGCGATCACGGCGTTTTTAATGTTGGGGGCAAATTGGGCGATCTTGTCGATCACCCGATCGGCAAATTCTTCCCGCAGGCCATCGTTCCAGTCTCGCCCTTTGGGTTGGTAAGGCACAAACTGACAGAAACAGGAGAGGATGTGCTTGCCTGGGGGAGCCATTGTCGGGTCGGTGGGGGATTGGCTGTAGATCTCGATAAACGGATCCCGGGAAGGGATCCCGTACTTGCAGTCATCCCAAGCCCGCTCCAGATAGGCCACCGAGGGAGCAATGTCTACCGTGGCGGAACTGACCACTTCTGGGGGCACTTCAGCAGGGGCCGCTGTGTAGCGAGGCAATTCTTCCAGGGCCAAATTGAGCTTGTACACCGGGCCTGAGGTGCGGTAGTGCCGTTCTAGCCGGTCACGCAAGTCTGGGGGCAAAGAGGAGCAGAGTCGCAAAAAGGTGATCTGGGGATGGGCATTGGAGAGAACCGCCCGCGCCCGCACGGTTTCCCCCGATTCGAGGATAACCCCAGCGGCCTGCCCACTCTCCATCAAGATCTCCGCCACTGGAGCAGACGTGCGGATCTCCACCCCTAAGTCCAGAGCTGCCTTGGCCATCGCTTGGGTAATGGATCCCATCCCACCGCGCACATAGCCCCAGACCCCACGCGAGCCAATGGCCCGACCTACCGCATGGACTAGCCAAATGTAGGGCGTACCCGGAGTCATCGGCCCGGCAGAGGTGCCGATCAAAGATTGGGGAGCCATCGCCGCCTTGACCTGCTCCGACTCGAAGAACTCATCCAGGAGATCAGTGGTCGAGAGGAGCATGATGCGGCGGAAATCGTCTTCATAGCCAGCAGCTGCAAAGCGATCCGCCAGTTGCCCCAGTGAAATCGGCGGCTGCATTAAGGTTGGCTCCACCACCTCGTTCACCCGATCCCAAAACTCCTCCCAGCGGTCGTAGGCTTCCGCATCTTTGCGGGAAAACTTGGCAATTTCCGCTTTGCTCTTGGCGCGGTTATCGGCATACAGGAAGAGGTGCTGCCCATCCGGGAAGGGCATGAAATAGGAAGGTTGCTTGGCATAGACCTCAAAGCCATAGTCCGGCAGGCGCAGATCGCGGATGATCTCCGGGCGCAGCAAACTACAGGAGTAGGAAGCCACCGACACGCGAAAGCCTGGGTGAATTTCTTCCGTAATGGCAGCACCACCAACGGTGTGATAGCGCTCCAGCACCAGCACTTTTTGCCCGGCCTTGGCCAAATAGCAAGCGCTCACCAGCCCGTTGTGGCCGGCCCCAATCACCACCGCGTCGTAGCTCATCAACAATCCTTCTGCAAACGCTTCTCCACCCACAATACTCCTGCCAGCCAAGACTCGATCTGCCGGCAAGGGATCCCTGCCTTAACCGATGGAAAAAACCTGATCCAGACTCAACTCTCCAGCCCGGATCCCTGGGATCCCAACTTTCTCCTCGGGGGTGTAAGCCTCTCTTTTCTGGTAAACTCCCGACTCTATTGGCAAGCTGTACGTCTCTAGGCAGTTCTCTTGCAAGTTCAAGATCCAGTAGTTGGGGATCCCGGCTTTGGCGTAGAGTCCGAGTTTGACTTCCCGATCATAGGTAAGGGAAGAATCAGCCACTTCGATGATGAGATAGATGTCTTCAGGCTGAGGATGCCGAGAGCGGTACTCATCCTGCTGAAAGCGCACAATGGCAAAGTCGGGCTCCGGCTCGTGATTGGGGGGCAGTTGCACCGGATCCTGGGTGCGCACAATAGCTTGCTCCTGCACAAGGCCCACCAACAGTCGGTACAGGCGGCTACAGTAGGCGGCGTGCCTCTCCCCTTTCGTCATCTTTTGAACCAGGAGCCCGTCAATCAGCTCCAACTGATTGGGCTCTTCAATCTGTCCAGACTCAATCAGCCGATGAAACTCCTCAAAGGTATATCGCCTGATATAGGGATCCAATCGGGCGGCTAGAGTCATCGACCAAACTCATCAGACCCTAAACTTCATATCACCACTCTACCAACTCACAAAAAAGGGATCCCAAAATAATAGGGATCCCCTTAGGCTTATTCAAATCAGGATTAACCCGCTAGCCAAATTGGGAGGCTGTCGAGGCGATCACAAAGGCCGCGTAGGTCAACACGTAACCCACCGTGAAGTGAGCCAGGCCCACCAGACGACCTTGAACAATCGACAGAGCTACCGGCTTGTCCTTCCAGCGGATCAAGTTGGCCAAGGGGGTGCGCTCGTGCGCCCACACCAGCGTCTCGATCAGCTCTTGCCAGTAGCCGCGCCAGGAGATGAGGAACATGAACCCTGTCGCCCAGACCAGGTGGCCAAACAGGAACATCCAGGCCCAAACCGCCAGGTTATTCATCCCGTAAGGGTTGTAGCCGTTGATCAACTGGGCAGAGTTGGCCCAGAGGTAGTCCCGCAGCCAGCCCATCAGGTAGGTGGAGTTCTCGTTGAACTGGGCGGTGTTGCCGCTCCAGATCCCCAGGTGCTTCCAGTGCCAGTAGAAGGTGACCCAGCCGATGGTGTTCAGCATCCAGAACATGGCCAGGTAGAAGGCATCCCAGGCGGAGATGTCGCAGGTGCCGCCCCGCCCCGGCCCGTCGCAGGGGAAGCTGTAGCCGAAGTCTTTTTTGTCCGGCATCAGCTTGGAGCCACGGGCATCCAACGCCCCTTTGACCAGGATCAACGTGGTGGTGTGCAGGCCCAGGGCAATGGCGTGGTGCACCAGGAAGTCGCCGGGGCCAATAGGCAGGAAGAGGAACCCATTGGGGTCGTTAATGGCTTGCAGCCAGCCTGGCAGCCACACGTTGCCGTGGTTGGGCCAAGCAGTGGAGGCAATGCTGTTGGGATCCGACAACAGCACGTTCATGCCATAGAGCATCTTGCCGTGGGAGGCCTGGATGAACTGGGCAAACACCGGCTCGATCAGGATCTGCTTCTCCGGCGTGCCGAAGGCCTGCATGACGTCGTTGTGGACGTACAGCCCCAGCGTGTGGAAGCCCAAGAACAGCGACACCCAGCTCAGGTGGGAGATGATCGCCTCCTTGTGATCCAGCACCCGCGCCAGCACGTTGTTCTTGTTGGCCTCCGGATCGTAGTCCCGCACCAGGAAGATGGCCCCGTGGGCAAAGGCCCCCACCATCAAGAAGCCAGCGATGTACTGGTGATGGGTGTAGAGAGCCGCCTCCGTGGTGTGATCCATCGACATGAACACGTAGGGGTTGAGGGCGTACATGTGCTGCGCCACCAGCGAGGTCACCACTCCCAAGCAGGCCAGCGCCAACGCCAACTGGAAGTGCAGGGAGTTGTTGACCGTGTCGTAGAGGCCCCTGTGCCCTTCGCCCAGCAGGCCCCCGAAGGGGGTGCCCTTCGGCGGGTTGTGGGCGCCCAGGATCTCGCGGATGCTGTGGCCGATGCCCCAGTTGGTGCGGTACATGTGCCCAGCCACGATGAAGATCACGGCAATGGCCAGGTGGTGGTGGGCCATGTCCGTCAGCCACAGGGACTGGGTGTTGGGGTTGAAGCCGCCCAAGAAGGTAAGGATGGCCGTGCCCGCCCCTTCTGCCGTGCCCCAGACGTGGTTGGCCGTGTCCGGGTTCTGGGCGTACACCCCCCAGTTGAGGGTGAAGAAAGGCTTTAGGCCTGCTGGGTGGGGCAGGGTGGTGAGGAAGTTGTCCCAACCTACGTGCTGACCGCGCGACTCAGGGATGGCCACATGGATCAGGTGGCCCGCCCAAGCCAAGGAGCTGACGCCAAACAGGCCGGCCAAGTGGTGGTTGAGGCGGGCTTCGGCGTTCTTAAACCAGCTCAGGCTAGGGCGGAAGCGAGGCTGCAGGTGCAGCCAGCCGGCAAACAGGAACACCGCTGCTAGTAGCAGTAGGCCAATGGCGCCGGCGTAGAGATCGCCGTTGGTGCGCAGGCCGATGGTGTTGAACCAGTAGTAGAGGCCGGAGTAAGCCGCGTTGACAGGGCCGCCGCCTCCAGGTTGGGTAAAGGCCTCCACCGCCGCCTTGCCGAACTGGGGATCCCAGATGGCGTGGGCGATGGGGGTAACCCCCGTGGGGTTGGCCACCCATTGTTCATAGTTGCCTTGCCAGGCGATGTGAAAGACGTTGCCAGAAGCCCACAGGAAGATGATCGCCAGATGGCCGAAGTGGGTGGCAAACAGCTTTTGGTAAAGCCGCTCCTCCGTCATGCCATCGTGGGTCTCGAAGTCGTGGGCGGTGGCAATGCCGTACCACAGACGCCGAGTGGTGGGATCGCTGGCCAGGTCTTGGCTGAATTGGGGAAAACGAGTTGCAGTAGTTGCCATGGTTTTCTCTTCCTCCTTGCCTTAGCCGAGTGCGGCAAACCGTGCCAGGAAGAACGCCCACGTGGTGACGATCCCGCCCAGCAGGTAGTGGGCCACACCGACCGCCCGACCCTGGATGATGCTCAGGGCGCGGGGTTGGATGGCCGGAGCGACTTTCAGTTTGTTATGGGCCCAGACGATGGACTCAATGAGCTCCTGCCAGTAGCCACGGCCGCTGAACAGGAACATCAAGCTGAAGGCCCAGACGAAGTGGGCACCCAGGAAGAGCAACCCATAGGCCGACAGCTCCGAGCCGTAGGAGTTGATCACCTGCACCGATTGCGCCCACAGGAAGTCCCGCAGCCAGCCGTTGATGTTGATGGCGCTGGTTGCGAAGTTGCCGCCCGTGATGTGCTCGATCGTGCCATCGGGGTTGACGGTGCCCCAGATGTCGCTCTGCATCTTCCAGCTGAAGTGGAAGATCACAATCGAGATGGCGTTGTACATCCAGAACAGCCCCAGGAACACGTGATCCCAGCCGGAGACCTGGCAGGTGCCGCCGCGGCCCGGGCCATCGCAGGGGAAGCGGAAGCCCAGCTTGGCCTTATCGGGGATCAGGCGGGAAGAGCGGGCAAACAGCACCCCCTTGAGCAGGATCAGCACGGTGATGTGGATGGTCATGGCGTGGATGTGGTGCACCATGAAGTCCGCCGTGCCCAACACCATCGGCATCATCGACACCTTGCCGCCCACAGCCACCACGTCGCCGCCGAAGATGGGGCTGACCGAAGCGCCCACATAGGGAGCGGTGCTGGCGATGGCCTTAGTGTGCAGGGATTGAATCCACTGGGCAAAGATGGGCTGCAGTTGGATGCCGGTGTCCGAGAACATGTCCTGCGGACGGCCCAGCGCCTGCATCGTGTCGTTGTGGACGTAGAAGCCGAAGGCGTGGAAGCCCAGGAACAGGCACACCCAGTTCAGGTGGCTGATGATGGCGTCGCGGTGGCGGATCACCCGATCCAAGACGTTGTTGCGGTTCACCGCCGGGTCATAGTCGCGAACCATGTAGATGGCCCCGTGGGCAGCGCCGCCAACGATGAAGATGCCGCCTATCCACATGTGGTGGGTAAAGAGGGAGATCTGGGTGGCGTAGTCGATGCCCATGTAGGGGTAGGGGTTCATGGCGTACATGTGCTGCGCCACGATGATGCTCAGGGATCCCACCATGGCCAAGTTAATGGCCAGTTGGGCGTGCCAGGAGCTGGTCAGCACTTCGTAGAGACCCTTGTGGCCCTCGCCGGTGAAGGGGCCCTTGTGGGCTTCCAGGATCTCTTTGATGGAGTGGCCGATGCTCCAGTTGGTGCGGTACATGTGGCCGGCCACGATAAAGAGCACGGCAATGGCCAGGTGGTGGTGGGCCTGATCCGTCAGCCAGAGGGCGCCCGTTTGCGGATCCAGGCCACCCTTGAAGGTGAGGAACTCCGCGTACTTGCCCCAGTCCAACGTAAAGAAAGGCACCACCCCGCTGAAGAGGCCCCAATCCACGCTGGGGAACATCTCCTTCATCAGGGCCGGCTTGAGGATGAACTCGTGGGGCAGAGGGATCTGAGCCGCCGGCACGCCCGCATCCAACATCTTGTTGATGGGGATGGCCACGTGGATTTGGTGACCGGCCCAGGCCAGCGAGCCCAGCCCCAGCAGGCCCGCCAGGTGGTGGTTGAGCATCGACTCCACGTTTTGGAACCACTCCAGCTTGGGAGCCCGCTTGTGGTAGTGGAACCAGCCGGCGAACAGGCAGAGGCCAGCCATCACCAGACCGCCGATAGCGGTGCAGAGGAGTTGAAACTCATTGGTGATGCCGGCAGCTCGCCAGAGGTGGAATAGACCCGACGTGATGCGGATCCCTTCAAAGCCGCCGCCCACATCGCCGTTGAGGATCTCCTGGCCGAAGATGGGCCAGACCACTTGGGCGCTGGGCTTGATGTTAATCGGATCCGCCAGCCAAGCAGAATAGTTGGAGAACTGAGCTCCGTGGTAGTACATGCCGCTCAGCCAGACAAAGACCACCGCCAGGTGGCCGAAGTGAGCGGAGAAGATCTTCCGAGAGACGTCTTCTAAGTCGCTGGTGTGACTGTCGAAGTCATGAGCAAGAGCATGGAGGTTCCAGATCCAGGTCGTGGTCTTGGGCCCACGCGCCAGGCTGCGATCGAAGTGCCCCGGCTTGGCCCACTTCTCAAATGAGGTGGGGACCGGATCGATATCCACCGAAACCTTGACCTTTGGCTCTCGCTCCTTTGGCGTAGTTGTCATCAAGAACTCCTCTCTTGCGACAAGGAACGAAGCGCTCCCGCCTGTCTGCAGCCGTGAAGCTCGGGGATCTCTCCCAAGGCGGGATTTACCTGGCATTATAGGTCAGCCTTTGTAACCCCCCCGTCGCTTCACAATAATTAAACCAGGGATCCCTTGCCCTATCGGAGTTAGGGTTGCTTGGCAATCGTTTCTCCAATAAAGATGTAAATATATGTAACGAACTTTCACCAACCCAAGCTGTGCCCATGAAAGGTTGGAACTGGGCAACAGGCAGCGCGGCGGGGCGGCGCCTAGCTCTAGGGGTGGCAACCCGAGCAAAGCCGCAAATGGCCGGGAAGGGATCCCTATATCTAGTTGAGCACTGAGGTTTGTCTGCTAAACTGTGGGCAATTTGCTGGCAGGTTCGGGCGATGGCCACTTCCACCTGCACCTTTTTGCACCTGGCCGATGTGCATCTGGGCTACGACCGCTACAACAGCCCGGAGCGGAGCAAAGATTTCTTTTTGGCCTTTCGGGATGTGGTGCGCCGCCATGCCATCCAGAACCCGGTGGATTTTGTCCTCATTGCCGGGGATCTGTTTGAGCACCGGCAAATTCAGCCCGGTGTCCTCAACCAAGCCCAGATTGTCTTGCGGGAGCTGAAGCAGGCCGGGATCCCCGTCTTGGCCATTGAGGGCAACCACGACAGCCGCCCCTACGGTGTCAAGACCAGTTGGCTGCGCTACCTGGCCGATCACGGCGACCTGATCCTGCTGGAGCCGGAAGCAGGCGAGGAGGGTTTAGAGCTGCGCCCCTGGTCAGGTGGGCGGGGGGGCTATCTGGATCTGCCCTGTGGGGTGCGGGTGATCGGATCCCAGTGGTATGGGTCGGCGGCCCCCAAGTCGATTGAGCAGTTGGCGGCGGCCATTCGCCGGTTGCCCCCTGGCCCTGAGCGGGTGGTGCTCATGTTCCACCACGGCCTGGAAGGCCAAATTGCTCGCTACCAGGGCGCCTTGCGCTACCGGGATCTGCTGCCTTTGCGGGAGGCAGGGGTGGGCTATTTAGCCTTGGGACATATCCACAAAAGCTATACAGAAGAAGGCTGGATCTTCAATCCGGGATCCCTGGAGGCTAACAGTACTGCCGAGTGGGACTTTCCGCGGGGAGCCTACCGCGTCCGCTGGGGAGAGGGCCCGCCTCAGGCTGAGCTGGTGCAGGACTACTACCGGCGGCCTCACCGACGGATCTCTCTTGAGGCCAAGGGCCGGGAAACGCCCGAAGAGATTGCTGCAGCCGCAATTGCCTTGGCCAAGGGATCCGACCTTCCCGAAGGTGGGCCAGCGCCAATGGTGGAGTTTCGGCTGGCGGGGCAGGTGGGCTTTGCCAAGCACGAGTTGGATAGCCGCGCCCTGCAGCAGCAGATTCAGCAGCTTACCGGTGCCCTGCTGGTTCTCTTCCGCTTCGAAGCCACTACTTTGGAGATCGGGTCGGCTGCTCTTTCCCTCGAAGAAGAAGGGCGCAGGCTGCAAATTGAAGAGAAAATCTACAGGGATCTGCTGAGCAGCCATGCCCACTACCGCAAGCGCAGCGAAGAGCTGGCACGGTTACTCTTAGATCTCAAAGAGAAAATCTTAGATGAGCAAGGCGAAGCGGAAGTGTACGCTCACCTGAGCGGCGCCTTTCTGGGGGAAGAAGACTGACCATGCGGATCCTCTCTTTGGCTCTGCAGAACTTCAAGTCTCATGAGGACGCCTTCTTCGAGTTTGAGCCCGGTATCAACGCCATTTGTGGAGAAAATGGAGCAGGCAAAACCAGCATTCTAGAGGCCATCGCCTGGGTTTTGTTTGACTACTGCCCCTACAACCAAGAAGAACTCATCCGCACAGGGGCCAGCGATGCGGTGGCTACTGTCCAGTTTATCTCCCAGTGGGATCAGCGCACCTACGACGTTCGCCGCAGTGTCAGGCAGGGATATCGCCTCTTCGATCCGCAATTGAAGCAGCGCCTAGATTACGAGCGCAAGGCAGATGTGCTAGCGTGGCTGAGGCAACATTTGGGTGTGCCCGCCGGTACTGATTTGGCGCGGCTCTTTGCTACAACGATTGGGGTGCCCCAGGGCACTTTCACAGCAGATTTTCTCAAAACCAGTCGGGAGCGGAAAGAAGTTTTCGACCGCATCTTGAAGGTAGAAGAGTACCAGCAAGTTGCAAAGGATCTGCTGGCAGTTGAAAAATACAGCGAGGCGCAAGTTCTGGCCGTCAAGCATCAAATTGAGCTGCTCCATCAACAGATGCAAGACTGGGATCCGCTGCAAGTAGAGCAGCAGAGAATCGAGCAAGAACTGAGCCACTGGCAGGAGCGCTTAAGCCACCATACCCATACCTTGGCCGAGGTGAAGCTGGAGCTGGAGCGGCTGGAGAAGCTGCTTGAGCAAATCCAAACGCTCGACCGGCAAATTGCTCAACTGGAGCAAGAGGGATCCCTGCTGGCAGTAGCCCTTGAGCAAGCCGAAAAGCTGTGGGCAGAGGCCCAGCGAGCGCAGGCACAACAACAGCACCACCAAGAGGGATCTCAGCGCTTTTTGGCCATAGAAGATCGGTTGCGGGAGCTGGAAAAGCAACGGCAGCAGCGCCTGGAGTGGCTGAAGCGGCGGGAGGCCCTGCTCTCGCAAAAGCAGAACCTCGAAAACCAACTGGCGAGGCTGCAGGAAAAACTCAGCCAACAACAGCGCTGCAAGCAGGAGCTAGAGGAGCTGGCTCCCCAAATTCAAGCCCAAGAGGAGCTAGAGCGCCGGCAAAGCCATTGGGCTCAGCAGCTCGACACCTTGCTCCAACTGCACCGCGAATGGGAGCAGCTTCAGGGAGAATGGTCAGCCCACGCCGGGCGCTGTCAACTGCTGCAAAGCCGCGTCCAAGAGGCTGAACAGGCGCAGGCCATCTGTCAACAGCACGAATCGGCCTACAGGCGTTATCTGGAGTTGGAGGCTTGGGTGGCAGAGCAAGAGGCGTTGCGACGAACACGGCAGACCTTGACAGCTCAGCGGGAAACTTTACGGCAGCAGCTCCACCAACTCCAACTGCGAGAATCTGAATATCGACAGCAGCTCCAACTCTTCCAGAAAATCGAGGAGGAAAAGCTACACCTGCAAACGCTCTGCGAAAAGCAAACCGTCCTGGAACAACGGTACTCTCAAATTGGCCAGAAGTTGGCCTCTTTTCAGGCCCTGCGCCTAGAGCTAAGACAGAGAGAAACAGAACAGGAACAGGGCCGGGCCCAGTTGGAACAGTTGCGGCTGCAGCTTCGACAGCGACAGGCCGATCGAGAGCACGTAGCCAAGATTCCCCTCCTGGAGGCTCAACAAGAGCGACTGCAAACTCAGCTCAGCCGCCTAGCCGCGGCGCGGCAATTTCAGCGGGAACTCCAAGCCCTTTTCGAGCAGGGCTCTCACCAACTGGCCCAGCACAACCGCAGCATTCAAACTCTTGTGGAGGAGCTGGCCGCTTGCCAACAGAGTTATCCGCAACTCCAACCTCTATGGCAGCGGATCCCGCAAGTTCTGGCCCAGTCTTCAGCCCTCAGCCAACAGTTACTGCAATCCATCCAACAAATCCTACAGGATCTTTCCCCCCAAACTTGCGAGCCTCAGCTACGCCAGCAACTGGCTGATATCCAGGAGCAACTCAAGACTTTGCAGCCCCTGCTGGGCTTAACGGCGCAGATTCCCGAGTTAGAAGCTCAAATTCAACAGTTGCTGCAATGGCAAAACGAACGCCAGAGCAAAATTGAGGATCTTCAGTGGAGCCTCGAGGCAGAGCCAGACTTTCTTCGGCAACAACAGGAAATTGGCCAAGCGCTGCAGGCACTGGGGGATCCCAGGGGGCAAATCCAGCGCCTGGAAAAGGAGCTCAACAATAAGCCGAGAGTTGAGCAAGAGTACCAGCAAGTTGTAGCCAGCATCCAGCAACTTCAACAACAGATACAAGCCCTAGAGCAGCAGCTTCAGCCCCTTGCCGATCTAGACGAGAGAATTGCCGCTTTACGGGAGGAGCAGAGTTGCCATCGCAACAGCTATGAAACCGTTATCCGTATGCAACCACTTGTCCAAAGTTTGCCACAACGAAAAGATGAACTGCAAACAGCTCAGTTGGCTCTAGAACAGATCCAGCAAGCTAAGCAGGAAAAACAAGCCCAAATTGATCGCTGGGAGAAAATAGAGGGATCCAAAGATTACCTGCAAGCCCAAATTGTAAAAGCCGCCGAAACCTTGAAGTCCCTGGGGGATCCGAGAAGCCGGGCTGAGTGGCTGAAAGCGGAGCTCAAGCTGGAAAGACAGTACCTGCAAACGCAGGCAGGTTGCCTACAGCAAATCCAGGATTTGGAGGCAGCACTCCGCCCCCTCGAGGAAGCGCTGCTGCAAACCGAACACCTGGATCGAGAGCTGGGATCCCTGCAAGAACAGCGCGAACACTACCGAGCGGATCACGAGCAATATCTAGGTCTGGAGCCTATTGCCAAACTGCTCCCCCAACGAGAACGGAAGCTCAGTGAACTGAAGGCGCAACAGCAAGCATTGCAAACCCAACTGTCCCAATTGCGGGCACAGCGGGATCCTTTGGCTTCCCTCTATCAGCCTCAGGAGCACCAACGTCTGCGCTCCCTTTTGCAGGCCACCGAAATTCAAAAGGCCGAGGCTCAAGCTCGCCTGGAAAGCCTTGCCCCTCAACTACAGAAAATCCAGGAAAGGTTACAGCAACTGGAGCGGGTGAGAGAAACCTTAAAACAAGTCGAGACGCAACGAATCGAGAAAGAGCGTCTGCATCGCTTCATTAAGTTTAGCCGAGATACCTACAAAAAGGCTGGCCCTCAAATTACCCAATACTATCTACAGCAGATCAACAACATTGCCGATCACCTCTTCCGGGAAATCCTCAACCGCCCCAATGTTGCCCTCACCTGGGAGGCCGACTACGAGATCCGCGTTCAAGAGGGAGGCGGCCCCAAACGACGTTTTGCCAGCCTTTCTGGAGGAGAGCAGATGTCGGCAGCTCTGGCAGTTCGCCTAGCCTTGCTCAAGGTGTTAGGACAGTTGGATATTGCCTTCTTCGACGAGCCCACCACCAACATGGACGCCCAGCGCCGACAGCGATTGGCCGAGTCCATTACCAATTTGCGCTCTTTTGAGCAGCTATTTGTGATCAGCCACGACGATACCTTTGAGCAAGTAACGGAGAACATCATTCGGGTGGAGAGGCACGCTGGCTCTGGCCAGATGAGGAGGGATCCCACCTATGGTATTTAGAGCTGACCGGGTTCTAGCAGTATTGCAGCAAAAGCGGGAGGCTTTCGTCACTTTTGATCAAGGGCTATCGGAGCGCAGAGAGGGATATCGGCAGGCCATGGAAAGATTGTGCCAGTGGTCGAGCGCAGAGATTGCCGAAAAAATAGCGCCCTTGGACTTTCCGGGTGCTCTACCTACTCAAGAGTGGGATCTTTACTCCAGTTGGTCAGTTCCTTTTGAACAGGCATGGACTAGCCATGAGGAAAGCGATGAATGGGCAAGGTCGATTATTAAAAATATTTCCACCTTTGCAGTAGATGGATCCCAAATCTATCCCAGCAAGGATCTGTCAATTCCGGTGGCCTTGGTGCAGATCGGCTGGTATGAGAATCATCACTGTGCCCAAGGCCTGTACGAAAAAGATATTCAAGTCGATGTACTGACTCCAAAGGATTTGGGATCCGATAGCAGCGGCGAGCCCAAAGAGCGCGTCGTCAACATGCGTCGCTTCCAAATGGAAACAGAAAAGCTGGTGGAATATATCCGGGGAGCTCAGCCTGGATCCCGAAAGTTGGCCTTTTTAGATGGGGCTCTGGTGGCTACCTTTGCGGAAGCCCTTGAGCCAGAAAGCCGAGATTTCTACGTACAATGTTTACTCCAGGTGCTGCGGGCCAGCGAGCAAAACCAGATCCCTGTTGTGGCCTACATCGACACTACCTATACCTCAGATCTGGTGACATTGCTGCGGCATTGCTTCGATCTTCCTGAAGCTCCTCAGCTTCACGATGCCCAACTCCTCAGCCCGTGGCTGGAGTGGGGGGAGCGCACCCCTTTTTTTATCTGTGCTCGCGGCGGCAGCCTTAACCCTCAAGATGGGATCCTCAACTCTTACCAAGAAATGCGAGAGCGAGTGGGATTTGTTTATTTGCGCACCAACGACAACTTTCCGGCCCGGCTGGAGATACCGGTTTGGGTTTACGAGGCAGGACTTTTGGACTGGGTCGTGGATCTGGTGCGCTGCGAGGTCATCATTGGTAGAGGCTATCCCTATGTGTTAGAGACAGCCGATCAAATAGCCGTTATTCGCAATGAGGATCGCAACCTTTTCCTGCGCCTGATGCAAGATTGGGCAAGCCGCGAGAAGCTCAACCTCAGGTTATCTCGGAAAACGGTGAGTAAACTGCAGCGGAGGCGAGTCCGATGAGATTGGGCAAGGTGGTTCGCTCCAACAATCACTGCGACTACGTAGTGCAGGTGGATGACGCCCTAGAAGTCAAAAATCCTCCCTCTCCTGATGACTATGGCTTTGGCAGCTTTGTTAAGCTGGAGAATGATCAACGGCACTGGGCTGTAGGTCTGGTCTATAACACCCAAATTGTAAACCCGCTCTTTCTCAACTCCGGCCCGCGCCTCTCCAGCCAGCCGGATCCCTATTTTTCCCCCGATTTACAAAACGAGGTGCGCACGCTGCTTTCGGTGGTTCTCATCGGAGCTTTGGACGAAGAGCGGGGCTGTGGCCGGCAAGGGATCCCGCGCGTGGTGGTGCCTGTGAACACGCCCGTTTTTCGCATGAGCCAAGAAGAAATCCTACGTTTTCACCAAGATCCCCAAGGTCAAACCCAATTTTCGTATTATGGATTGCTCTTGAGCAGCGGCGGCAACTTTGCCGACCACCTTGTTTATCAAGTCTTGAATGATATCATACCCATGTTTTCCGATCCGGCTCAACGGCGGGCCCTGCAAATTCTAAGCAAAGAACTGGCCTGGAAAATGACCGTAGGAGCGATGCGCTGATGACCAAAAAAACTGTAGGGATCGCCCAGTCTCTTGACAATGGACACTATCCAAAAGCTGTCTTCTCCTCCGATGAAGAGGCCCCAGAAGTAATCGGCACTGTCAAGGGCCCCGGTGAAACCTCCAACCAGTATGTTTTTATCACCTCCAATACCCAAGCTGTAAGAGTAGGCGATTTTGTCTACTATGAGGTTCAGGATACCCAGTCCCAAACCCTGAAAATTCTCGGCAAGATCAGGCAAGTCCAGCTCTTGGATCACATTCCCGATCGCATCTTTGCCGACACCGAGATCGATCCCAGCACCATTGTGGCTTTGGTGGGCTTTACCCACCCCAACCCGGAAATCTACGCAGTTACCGTCGAGGTCATCGGCTATTTTCACCGCGCCATGGGCTTTATTAACCCCCGTCGCCCTCCGGATCCCGGTGCCAAAGTCTTTTTGGCCTCCAATCGTCTGCTGAAATCGATTTTGAACAAACGAGATGAAACAGCCGTTGGGGGCGCTCACTTGGGCAGCCTGTTGTTGCGCGACGAGGGAGCGGTGCCCGTGGTGCTGGATGTCAAGGAAATGGTTAGCACCCATCTGGCTATTTTGGCGGGGACGGGATCCGGAAAATCCTACACGGCGGGGGTCTTGATTGAAGAGCTGATGTTGCCCAAAAACCGGGCTGCTGTTCTCATTTTTGATCCCCATGGGGAATACCATACACTGGCAGAGATGCAGTCCCACCCCAAGTTTTTGGGCGAAGACGGCTACCGCCCTAAGGTTAAGGTTCTCTCCCCACAGGAAATCAAGATCCGCGTGTCTTCTCTCAACTTTTTCGATATCCTTACCCTCTTGCCAGAGACCACCGACCGGCAGAAATCTTTCCTAGAGAAAGCTTTCCGCAAGGTTACCCAGTTCAATCCACTACGTTGGACAATTCGGGATCTGATCGACACCGTCAACGAAGAAGATTCGGCAGAGGACGGATCCCGGGGATCCTCAGCCGCTGCTTTGGAGTGGAAGCTAGAGCAGATCGATCGCTCTCCCTACTTTAGCAATGTGGAACACCTGGCCCCCAAGGATTTGTTTGAGCCAGGGCAGGTAACCATTTTGCAGATGCACGAGATTAGCCAGGAAGAGCAGCAAGTCATTGCCGCCGCCATCCTGCGCCAGGCCAATTACGCCCGCATTAACACCCATAAAGGCAAGATCCAACCGGGGGATGAAAATTACCTGCCCTATCCTGTTTTTATCTTGTTGGAAGAGGCCCATCGCTTTGCCCCTGCCCACGAGCCCTCCCGCTGCAAGCAGGTGTTGCGCACCATTCTCAGCGAAGGGCGGAAGTTTGGCTTAGGAGTAGGTCTAATCACGCAACGCCCCGGCAAGCTGGACTCGGACATTCTATCGCAATGCATGAGCCAATTTTTGATGCGAATTGTCAACCCTTCCGATCAAGAAAATCTGCGCCACAGTGTTGAGGCTGCCGGACGGGATTTGTTACAGGAATTGCCGGCTTTGAGCAAGGGTCAGGTGATTGTCTCCGGCGTGTGTGTCAATACCCCTGTTCTGTGTAAAGTACGGCAGCGCTACACCCAGCATGGTGGCGAAACACTTGATATCCTCGGCTTGTGGCAAAATCACTTTCAGCCCCACCGACGACAGGATCGCGTAGCCCAATCTGCCCCTCTCAGGCCACGTTCTCAGCCTCAGGTGGTCGAGGGATTGAGCATTGACTAGAGATCGTTAAAAGCTGGGGTCAATTGGCAGCCGGCTATCCTGTCTATAAACGCTGAGCCAAAAAAATCTATGCAGCTTAGAATGGTTCATGTCCATGTCTAGATTGCAACGCTTCCCAACTGCTCTGGGATCCCAAGCTCTTTCCAATCAGGAGAGATAAGAGTTGCCGCTCAAAAATTTGAGCGATGGTTTGCTACCGGTGGAGAAGAAAGTCGTGGTGAAAAAGCAAGCTCTTTGGCGAGGCTGGGTGGGCATTGCCGCTGTGGCCCTGCTGGGATCCGGCCCTGCCTATGCCCAGTTGCGGCTGATCCCTGAGGCGGCGCGGCAGGTCTACGAGGCCTTGCCAGATCTGCCTCTGGAAAACACCTATACCCCCGTGAACCCCAATGACGGCGGCCCCGCGCCTGAGGAAGATACCTTGGTGCGGCGGATGATGGTCTATCACTTGCAGGTGGTCGGTCGCTCTCCTACCGACCGCTTTGACTGGCAACTGACGCTAGCAGACTATCTGGACGCCAACGAGCCGATAGTTGCCCAGCGCTACCCCGGTGCCGAGCGGCTGACGGTCAACCCCTATGCCCAAGACAAGGCAGCCGTGCAAGCCCTGAGCCGGCAACAGCGACAGGCCCTGCTGCGGGAGCTTGTGCTCGCCTTCGGCGGGGATCCCGATCCCAAGCCCCTGTACATTCCCGCCGACTTGAATCCTGTCCCCGCTCCTGCCACCCCAAAACCGCTGGAACGCTTGCCGATTCCCGGCGCTGGATCCGCCGACCTACTTCGGCCCTAGAGGGAGTCTCCCCTCACCCCCGGCCCCTCTCCCAGAGGGTATCCCTCACCCCCAGCCCCTCTCCCTGAGGGAGAGGGGAGCTAGGATTTGACGTAGCGAACGGCTTATTCAAATGGTCACAGCTTTTTTGGGAAGTGCCCCCTTTAATCCAAAGTCTTTCCAGTGTAGTTTTCAATGCAGCGCAAGAACAGCTCTACCCCAATGCCGAGGGCAGCTTCGTCAAAGTCAAAGCGGGGATGGTGATGGGGATAATCTAGCCCTTTGGCAGGGTTGGCGGATCCCAGGAAAAAGTAGCAGCCGGGCACCTCGTTGAGGAAAAACGAGACGTCCTCGCCGCCCATGGTCATCTCTGGAATAATCGCCGCTTCTGAACCGAACAGCTGGCGGGCGGCTTGTTCTACCAGGGCTGCCATGGCCGGGTCATTGTGAACCGCCGGATAGCCCCGCTCGTACTGGAACTCGTAGGTGGCCCCATAGGCTTGGCAAATGCCGGCCACGATTTCTTCTATACGTCTTGCAAGCAAATCCCGCACTTCCGGCTGAAAGCTGCGCACGGTGCCCCAAATTTCTGCCCGGGGAGCAATGACATTGAAGGTGTCGCCGGCCCGGAAGCGGCCCACCGTCACCACCGCCGGCTGCAGCGGATCCACGTTGCGGGAGACGATGGTCTGCAAAGCGCTCACAATGTGGGATCCCACCACAATGGCGTCCACCGTCTGCTGAGGAAGAGCGGCATGGCCACCGCGCCCAATGACCTCGATTTGAAAGCGATCGGCAAAGGCCATCGAGGGGCCGCTTTTGACGCCAATGGTGCCCAGAGGTCGGTTGTTCCACAGGTGTAAGCCGAGGATGGCTTCTACATCTGGGTTCTTCAGCACCCCCGCTTCCACCATTGGCTTGGCTCCGCCGGGGCCTTCTTCAGCAGGCTGGAAAATAACTTTGACGGTGCCTCTGAGGCTTTGGCGGTGCTGCTGCAGCAGCTTGGCGGTGCCCAGGGCAATGGCCGTGTGGCCATCATGGCCGCAGGCGTGCATAACGTTGGGGATGGCGGAACGGTATTCGACCTCGTTGGCCTCGTGAATGGGTAGGGCATCCATGTCGGCCCGCAGCGCCAAAACCGGCCCTGGCTCTTCTCCCGCGATGGTGGCCACAATGCCGGTGTGGGCGATGCCGGTCTGGTGCGGGATCCCCCAACTTCTCAGGCGGTGGCTGATGTAGGCGGCGGTTTGCTTCTCCTGGAAACCCAGCTCTGGATACTTGTGCAGGTGGCGGCGCCAGGTCACCAACTCCGGCTGTAAGGCTTGAACGGCAGGGCGAAGGGCGGGAACTTCCATGGCTATCCTAAAAAACGCTTAGACAAGAGTCAGCCTGGGGAAGATCTTCCTTCCCGGTTGGTTTCCTAGAAGCTGTTTAGAGTTACATGTCGATTCCGTCCAGTATGGCAAAAGTTTTGCCAGGGCTGTTTCTCCCTAGGCCCACCGGGATCCAGTTTCTGGCGGCAGATCTTGCCAGCGGCCCGGCCCCACGGCGCGCAACGCCTCTGGCAGGGAGATAGCTCCTGAGTAGAGGGCCTTGCCCAGAATGGCTCCGGCCAAACCCGGCAAGCTCAGCAGGGCAAGCAAATCGGTGAGCGAGCCAATCCCCCCGGAAGCGATAACCGGCAGGCGGGAGACAGCCAGGATCTGGCGCAACTGCTCTAGGTTGGGGCCGGCCAGGGTGCCGTCCCGGCCAATGTCGGTGTAGATGATCCCGGCAGCCCCTTGGGCTTGGACCCGTTGCACCAGCTCGGTGGCGGCTAGGGGAGTGGTGCTCAGCCAGCCGCGGGTGGCTACCTGACCTTGGCGGGCGTCGATCCCCACCCAGATGCGTCCCGGCAAAGCCTGGGTCATGGCCTCCAGCAGGGCGGGATCCTCTACAGCCACCGTGCCGACGATCACCCGCTCCACCCCCAAGTCCAGCAACTGCCGCGCCCGCTCCAGGGATCGGATCCCACCCCCCACCTGTACCGGGATGGCCAGTTTGCGGACAATGTCTGCAATGATGGGCAGGTTAACCGGATCCCCGCTTTTGGCCCCGTCCAGATCCACCACATGCAGGCGAGGCGCCCCTTGGGTGGCCCAGATTTCTGCCTGCTGGACGGGGTCGGCGGCCACCTGCTCGGCTTGGGCGTAATCGCCTTGGTAAAGACGCACGGCGCGGCCTTGTAAAAGGTCGATGGCGGGGATCACCTCGAGAAAGGCACTGGCGTGAGGCATGATGGGATCCCTGGAGAAGAGCTTTTCCAGTATCGCCTGAGTATTGACACTCCCACCGCCTAAAGGCGGGGGATGCTTACGCAGTCCACAAAAGAACCCGCAACGGCGTTGTCAAAGCGCCTCTAGACAG
>NZ_JANSHP010000116.1:0-32087 GCF_047502605.1 Synechococcus sp. RC10A2 | reverse complement strand
AAGTTGGTTTGCTAAGTGCTGCTATTGTACCCCTTGAGCCCTTAACAGGCTGTAGGAGTTTTCCCATCTTATAAGGGTGGGGGAGAGAGCACCGACTTTGGAAAGCCAATCCTCCGGGCAAGCTACCTCGTGGAAGGGGAAAGCCCCCCTCTTCAAAGGGAGAGGAGGTCACTGCTTGCGCTGAATCCAATAGGTGGTAAATAGCTCGCCACTGGCCTGTTTCTGGATTTTGCCCCCCAAGTCGGCGATGCGCCGCTCCCACTCCTGTAGGGGCGTGAGAATCGGCTCGCTGCCTTTGAAGAGCTCAATCAACCCCCACTGTTCGGCCCACACCGACTCAGGATTGACCACTTCGATAATCACTGGCGCAGCCGGACGCAACACCCGCCTCAGTTCTGCCCAAACCGCGTCAAAGTAGTCTATCGGGTAGTAGTACAAAAATCCTGTAGCAATGGCCAGATCGAACTGCTCTGGCCCGTAGTTTTCCAGGTGATGGGCGGATCCCTGCTGCATCGACTTGAACAGCTTGGAGTTAAGCTGCGGTGCCCGCGAGCGCACAAAGCGCACGATCCCCCCGCTCAGCTCATGGCCGTAAAAGTAGGCCTGCCAATCGTTCCAGGGATAGGTCAGGAAACTCACTCCACAGCCCAGATCCAAGCAGGCTTCCCGCTTTTTGGGGGCGCGCAATTGCCAAAAGGGGATCCCCAGGCGTTCCTGGAGGTGATCCCGCTTTTGGGCTTGCCAAAAGGGCAACTGTTCCAGGTCGGGGGGAAGCTGCCAACTGGCCCGACCCAACTGCACCTCCAGCTCCCGGTTGAAGCGGGCGGCTACGGCGGCAAGATAGGGATCCCAGCGTTCCCCGCTTTGCGGTAGCTCCATCTTTGGCCGGCTCTGTTGTGGAGGCTTGGGCGCTTAACTGGCCTTTAACCTAGACTACCAGGAGGCCCGGCCCATAGGCCCCCGGCTGCAGGGATCCATTGACCCAACTGTAGCTGCCGAGGATGGTGCCGGCGGGGACTTGAGCTTGGGAGCCCAAGCGCGTGTAAGCGCCGATGTAGCAGGGCGCGTGCAATTGAACGTCAGGGTGGATCTCGGCGGTCTTGTGAACCCATACCCCTGGCGCCCGTTCTTCCACATCCTCGAGAGGGAAATCCCTCATCCGGCTCAGGAGAATGTCCAGTTGGCCGTGGTAGTAGCTGGCCGGCGTGCCCAGATCCCGCCAGTAGCCAGTGTGCAGGTAGGCTTGCAGCCGTCGCCCCTGCCGCAGCAAGTCGGGGAAGATACGCCGCTCGAAGCTGAGGGGATCCCCGCTGGGGTAGTCTTTGAAAATAGCCGGATCGAGGACATAGGTACCAGCGTTGATGGTGTTGGTGGTGAGGGCTTCGGCAGCAGTGGGCTTTTCCCGAAAGGATTGGATCCGGCCCCCTTCCCCTACCTCCACCAGGCCGTAGGCGGTGACGTCCTCCACCTGGGCGAGGGTGAGGGTGGCGACGGCCCCGCTCTGCAGGTGGCAGTGTATCAAATCTAATAAATCCAGATCGGTGAGGATATCGGCATTGAAGACCACTAAGGGATCCCCGCTGAAGTAGGGTTGGGCCAGCACCAAAGCTCCCGCTGTATCTAGCGGCGTCTCCTCGACGACGTAGCGGAGCTTTACCCCCCAAGCAGTGCCATCTCCCAGAGCCGCCTCGATCTGTCTGCCCAGATACCCCACGCTGAGCAAAATGTCCGTCAGGCCGGCCCGGCGGCAGCGCCCGATCAGCCAGTGTAAAAAAGGCACCTCTAGCAACGGCAGCAGAGGCTTCGGTTGCCACAAGGTCAGCGGCCGTAAGCGAGTTCCTTGCCCCCCTGCCAAAATCACCGCCTGCATAGCTATCCCCAACCCTACTTCTTCCCCGCATAGTAAGGAAAAAGAGCTCGGCCCGCCAGAGTCAATTCGCTGAGGGGGAGATGGCCGCTCAGGTGCAGATGGGGGGCAAACGGGCAGCCGGTTCCGCCCCGCTAAAACCGCCTGCCGCGCTTGGCGTGTCCCTGCCATAGGCCGGTGAAGAGAAAGGGGCCGCAAGGGATCGCCTCCAACCTCCCCTAGCGGGCATTGGCGTTTTTACGGTGCTCTACCTGCTGCAATCTTCACCGACTGCCCCGACGTCTGGGGATCCCGGCAGGCGGCCAGGATGGCCTGGGCGGCCAGGTGGCCGGAGAGGGTAGCCCCTTCCATGCTGTCGATATAGTCTTGGGCGGTGTAGCTGCCGGCAAAGAAGAAGTTGGGCACGGGGGTCTTCTGGTGCGGGCGATAGGGATCCATGCCTGGCGCTTCTCGGTAGAGGGAGTGGGCCAGCTTGACGACGCTGTACCAGGTCATGTTCAGTTGCCGCGACGAAGGAAACAGCTCGTGCACTTGGCGCAGCACGTGCCGGGCAATTTGTTCGTTGGACATGGAGATGAAGGGATCCCCCGGCGTGAGCACACACTGCAGCAGGGATCCCTGGCCGGGTTTGTAGTAGTCGGCGGGGCTGGTGAGAGCCAGATCGGCAAAGCAGGAGAAATCGGCATCGGGGGTGTAGAGGAGGTTGTCGATGCCAACTGGCTGCGGGTGGTCAGCGGCGCGTTTGGCCCGGCCCTTCAGCTCCGTCACCCAGCCGTCGAAGCGCAATTGCACCGTTGCCACGGGTACGGATTCCAGCTTGTAGAGGTTGTCGAACTGGGGCCACTGCCGCCACACCTGGGGGATCAGCCGTTTCGCCCCTTCCACGGCTGTTGCACACACGTACACATCCGCTTCCACCCGCTCGCCATTGGCCAAGACCAGACCGGTTACTGCGTAGGGAGGAGAGTCGCTGACTTCAATGCGGCTGACCCCTCTGCGGGTGTAAACCTGGCCGCCGCGGGCTTGCAGGTAGCGGACGATGGGCTGGGTGAGGTAGTTGTCCGGGGATCCCTTGAGGAGGTTGAGCTTGGAGGCATCGGTTTTGCTGGCAAACATCTGAAAAATGGTCAGCATGCAGCGGGCGGAAATCTGCTCCGTATCGATGAAGCCCAGGGCATAGGCAATCGGGTTCCACATCCGCTTCAGGCTGGCCTCGGATCCCCCGTGGCGGCGGAACCACTCGGCAAAGCTCATCCGATCCAAAGCGCGAATCTGCCGCATCGCCCCCTCGTAGTCCAGCAGGCCGCGAATCAGAGGGCTGGTGCCCAGCGCCAGGGCGTTGCGCAGCTTATCGGCCCAAGAGAGCTGCTCGGTGGCAAAAAAAGCCTTGAGGCCGTTGAAGGGCGCCCCTAGCGGGAAGCGAAAATCGAGGCTGGCCACCTGCCCCCCGCGGTTGACAAAGGTGTGGGTGTGTTGCTTGGGCAGCAGGTTCTCGTAGGCCCCCACCTTCTTCATCAGGGCAAACAGGTTGCTGTAGTTGCAGAAAAAAACGTGCAGCCCCATCTCGATGTGGTTGCCCTCGGCATCCTGCCAGGAGCCCACCTTGCCGCCCACAAAGGGCCGCGCCTCGTAGATCTGCACCTGGTGCCCCGCTTCCACCAAATCCACCCCTGTGACCAAGCCGGCCAACCCGGCCCCGATAATGGCTACCCGCATCGTGATCCCCTCAAATGAGCTCAGCCAAAGGCTGAGGCAACTGCAAAGAAAGATAAACTTCTCTCATTCTGGAACAAAATGCGCCAGGGATCCCTGGCTTGACAAACGACCGCAAAACTTGCCATGATAGATGTCCGATGCGGATGTAGCTCAGTGGTAGAGCTTCTCGTTGCCAACGAGACGGTCGCGCGTTCGAATCGCGTCATCCGCTTTTCGATCCCTCACCCCCGTCTCCTCTCCCAAGGGGAGAGGGGAGGTGTTAGCGCTTGTAGAAGGTCTCCAGGCTGTGGCGGTCGCCCACAAAGCGCCAGTGCCAAGGTTCGTAGTTCACCCCCTGCGGATTGTTTCTGGGGAAAGACAGCTCAAAGCCAAAACGGGCGGCATTTCTCTCCAGCCACCGGAAGGCAGGGGTGGTCTCAAAGGCTTCTTGAGTGTCCCACTGAGGAAACTGGGCATCGCCAATATCAATGGCGTAGCCGGTGTGGTGCTCGCTGTAGCCGGGGGGAGCGCTGAGCGCAGCCCGTTCTTCCGGTCGCAAGGCTCGCGATTGGGCCAGTTGAAAAAACAAAAACTCCTGCTCCGCTATCGAGCGAAACCCAGAGATAGGGACAAGGCGGATCCCGTCGGCTTGGGCTGCTTCACTCATGCGCAGGTAGCTCTCGGCAGCCGCCTGGCGCAGGCGCACCTCTCGACCGTGGTAGCTGCCCACCACCCGTAGGCTATCTGCGGGGGCCTCGGAATAGGCATAGTGCCCCAGCAGCGAGACCCGCTCATTCTGCTCAGTTGGCTGCGCCAGAGGGGGCTGACCGGCTTTTTCGAGGACTGGGGAATCTGCTGGGGATCCCGCCAATCTCTCCAGCCACCACGCCATCCAGAGCAGCAAGCCAACTATGGCCAGCCCTACGCCCAGCCACAGGCCCCACGAAGCTGAGGAACCTTGCGCTTTTTCCGCACCAGATGGCTGGCGACGCGCAACCGGAATGTCGTCGTTCATGCGCAAGGGCTGGGATCTCAGAGAGGAACCGAAGAGATTTTACAAACCCAAGTCGGCCAAAATATCGCGGGCGTGGGTTTCGGTGTTGATGTTCTGATAGACCTTGGCAATTTTGCCCTCGGCGTCGATGACGTAGGTCACCCGCTTGGCGTAGCCGCCTCCATCCACATCGTAGGCGCGGGCGATCACCCCACTGGTATCCACCAGCAGAGGGAAAGGCAAGTTGTACTTCTCGGCAAACTTTTGGTGAGAGGCCTGGTCGTCCATGCTCACCCCCAACACCACCACGTTTTTGCTTTGATAATCAGCGTAGGCGTCGCGGAAGCCGCAGGCCTCTTTGGTGCAGCCAGGGGTGTCGTCTTTAGGGTAAAAGTAGAGGACAACGGTTTTCCCGGTAAAATCAGCCAGAGAAACTTGGTTGCCGTGGGTGTCGGTCGTGTTGAACCCTGGAGCAACGGTGCCAACAGCGAGAACCATAGACAGGTGACCTGAAGAGTGCAAGAGAGAAAGCTGCCCTCAGCATTTTCTTCAGCCCTGGTCGTCTCTGTCAAGCTGTTGCCGGCCCCGACCCGGCTGCCCGTTGCAACTCGACCACCAGCTCTTGGAACTCCACTGCCAGCCTAGAAGGCAGCCGTCGCCCCAGGATCTCCGCCAGCGACCGGTAGTACCACAGGGATCCCTCTTTGCCGCCGGAGAAGCGCTCCCAGAGCTGATCCCCCAGTTGGCGAAAGTCGCGTAGGATGCAGCGGACGTTGTGCAGCTTGTCGGAGGCGGCCACCAGCAAAACCGAGGCATCTGCGGTTTCCAAGTGCTTGAGATAGGCCACTTTGCGCTCTTTCCAGTCTTCTTTGGGCTCGCCCAGGGAGCTATCGCTGTCGGTGTCCGTGCATCCCAGGACGATCTGCAGCACCCGTTCTCCGAAGTGCTCCCGCAGCTCCCGTTCAATCTGAGCCCGCGGCTCGCCGCTGTAGCGGGGGCCATCCTCCAGGCTGTCGTGGAGGAGGGCAGCAATGGCCTCATCTTCGTCGGCGCCATGCTCCAGGGCGATGGACGCCACCGCCAGCAGGTGGCTGAGGTAGGGGATCCTTGTTCCCTTGCGGGTTTGAGCGGCATGCCAGCGGTAGGCGTAGCGCATGGCCTCGGCAAACCGCGGCGTCAACTGGGTAGACATAGGTATCTCTCCGGTCGAGGTTGGCAGTTGAGGGGATTGGTATTGGTAGGAAATCGTATCCAGAAAGCGTCTATTCCAAACCAAGCTTTGACCTGGTTGCCGAGCGGCACTCTGACTTTTGCTTCTTGGAACTTAAGCCACTTTTTCGGGTATGCTACTGAGAACATCCCCTTCTTACGGTAGCGCGGCAGGTTTGGTCTTAAACTCATTCCTTCTTGCCAGGAGAGCCTCAGCTTTTTCTTAGAGCTACTGAGTGCCTCAGCTACAGACTTACACGTCTGTTGTGCGGCGGAAACATACATTGCGATAAAGTGCTTGTTTTGGGTTCTGGCCATCTCAGCACAAAGCTCACCATAGCTTGCCCATCGCTTCGTTTTGAAATAGACTTGTCTCGCATAGTACAAAGCACAGTTGTACACCTTATTAGACTGTTGACACAAGTACTCTAATAGGGGGACTAGCTCCCTGTTCCTGACTCGAACCTGCTGACAGCCGTACTCCATCATTGTTGGCAAGCGGCATGACAACCGCAGTCTGACATGGGCAAGCGATAGTGCGAGAGGAAAGTCAACGGTACAATCACTACAACCATGGTGTGGGGCTAGCGGTTGTTTATCTTATTTTTTGGCCAAAGAGTAAGGAAAGAGGTCTTGGTGGGAGAAGTCAGGAAGAGGTTGTTTGAGCTATGAAACTATATCAACGACCCCCATCATGGGTAAGCGACTAAAGTGGCTAGCGGGCTTTTCCGCCCTGCACTCAAGTGCGGGGCTACCAAGCTATCCTTTTGTGTGCAGGTGGGGACTGGCCCGCAGGGCCTGGATCACCGGAGCCAGCTCGATGGCTGCGGGCCGCGTACCCAAGATCACAGAAACCAGGGGAAGGGTGGCCATAGGCTCATGGGCAGCGGCACCTGTAGAGGCTGGAAAGAGCTGATCCACTCCGCGCAGCTCATTGGGGTGAGCCTCTTAAAAACACAGGCAGCATAGGGCAGCGTTTTCCCAAGGTCACAAGCTGCCAGGATGGGGACTCTACTCAGTCAGGCTGCGAGCAGAACCCGGAAGAGGTTGTGCTCTCTTGTTCGCTTACCCCGATCTTAACTCCCCATCTGCTCCGCTGATCGTTCACCGAATATGCCAGAAAAAGGTTGACGGGATCCCCTTCCTGCAACTAGCCTAAAAAGGGCTGAAGAGATCCTCTTCTGGCTGTCCGGGTTGTTTCGCTTAACCTTTTTGGAGGAAAACGTTCAACAGCATGGACGCTTCCGGTAGTTGTAGCGCCAGCCACCAGTGGATGGTCTTCGAGGAGCACGTTCTTGAAGACTGGGCTCTTACTGGTGTCTTCCTTTTCCCCGCTGACAGCTTCTGTCGTCGCTTGAGAGGATCCCGTTTCGCCAACGCGAAGGGGTGGGAGAGTTTTCCCGGCTAGCTTTTGACTTGGGTGGCTCTCTCAGTCGGCGACGAACAGATGAGCTGAGCAGAGCCTTACCTGAGCAATGGGTTTGTACAGCCCTGTTCAGAAAAGGGGAGATCAGGAGTAATTCCGAGGGGATTCCCCTTGACTTTCCCGTTGTGGGTTTTGGGGTTTCCGCAGGCCTGGGGATCCCTTGGAGTCCCTTTTATCGGCTTGGGCGCTTGCGATCCAAGCTGGGCTTGGAGGCCTGGCGCTAGACCTACGGCTTGCTGCGCGGCCATCCAAGGGTTTCAGGGCTTCCCTGTGAGCCTTGGAGCACCGGTTGGCTGTTGACCTCCTGGTTCTCTTCATCCCGGCTGACCCCAACGTTCGGAGGTTTATCATGCGGCACAACATTCTTCGCGATCTCCTAACCCCTGCTTCCTTGGAAGCCGCCAAGCGAGCGGCCAACCGCGCCCCTATTGCCGAGCTGGTGCAGCAGTTGATGGAGATTTCTCCGCGGCAGCGGGTACTGGCTTTTCGGTTGCTGGAAAAAGACAAGGCCATGGCGGTATTTGAGTATTTGCGGCCTGAAGAACAGGCCGATCTCATCCGCAGCATGGAAAACCCAGAGGTGATCCGGCTGGTGGAAGCATTACCCCCAGACGAGCGGGTGCGCCTGTTTGAGGAGCTGCCGGCCAAAGTTACCAAGCGGCTGATCGCCAACCTCAGCCCAGAAGCCCGCGAAGCTGTGAATATCCTGCTGAACTACCCGGAGCGCAGTGCCGGTCGGCTGATGAACCTGCGCTACTTGGCGGTGCGCGATACCCTCACCGTCGGGGCAGCTTTGGCCAGTGTGCGCGACTCCCAACTGGGGGATGACGAGCTGGATGTGATCTTTGTGGTCGATGACCAGCGGTTCTACAAAGGTCTGGTGCGCACCGTGCGGCTGGTGAAGGCGGATCCCGACCTACCGATTCGGGAGCTGATTGAAGGGGTTGATACTGTGGCGCGGGTTACCGACCGGGATCTCCAGGCAGCTCGTTTGCTCAAAGATTCCGGCTTGCCGGCCATTCCGGTGGTCGACAGTGAAGGACGCTTGGTGGGAGATATCACCTTTGAAGATGTCATCAACTTGGTGGAAGAGGAGGCCACCGATGCGGCTTTGGCCCAAGCAGGGGTGGGCAACTTGCTCAGCCGAGACAAGGTTTGGAGCGAGCGCCTGGTTAAAGGCTCCCGTTGGTATGCCGTCCGTTTGCGCATCACTTTCTTGATCATCACCCTGATCGGCGGCATGTTGGTGGGGGGAGTGATCCAAACCTTTGAGGAAGTGTTGCAAGCAGTAACGGCAGCGGCTATTTTCATCCCCTTGGTCATGGATATGGGCGGCAATGTCGGTACCCAATCTACGACCATCTTTGCCCGTGGCTTGGCTTGGGGCCACATCAACGTGCGGCAGTTTCTCCCCTATTTGCTGCGGGAAGCCAGCATTGGTGGCATTATCGGTGCGATCCTGGGGGCCACGGCTGGGGTGATTGCCTACTTCTGGCAGGGGGCACCGAATGGGATCCCACAATTGGGTCTAGCGGTGGGCTTGGCTCTGGCCATTGTCCTCACTTTGGGGGCTATCTTGGGCGCCATTTTGCCCTGGGTGATGTTAAAGCTGGGCTTTGACCACGCTCCGGGAGCGGATCCTTTTATCACCACCATTAAAGACTTCACCGGCCTCTGGGTGTATTTCACCTTGGTAGCTTGGCTGGTCGGCGTTGAAGTCGAGTTCTGAGGCTGCTCTCTTCGCCTTGCAGTCCAACTTTGGCTCCCAGGCTACCCCCGGCCTGGGGGAGCTGGATTCAGATTGAATCCGATTATTCGTTCAGGAGGTGTGCCATGACTTTGAAAGCTCCTTCCACCACAGCTCAGTTCCGGTTGCTGCTGCAGCGCTACGCCCATCGAGTCAGCATAACCTGCGCTTTAGAAACGGGTGGTAAGCTGGCCCCAGAAGTGGCCTTTGCTCAACTGGAAACCCTCTGGCAGGCTCTGGAACAGGAGGCCAAAGCCCTGGGGATCCCAGATGTGGCCGGCTAGCCCTCACTCCTCCACGGCAACTGGAGCATGCCCTATGACCTGGATTGACTTCACCTTCCGCCTAACGGTTGCCTTTATCTTGGGATCCCTTATCGGGCTGGAGCGCCAGTGGCGGCAGCGCATGGCCGGCCTGCGCACCAACACCTTGGTGGCCACTGGCGCAGCCTTGTTTGTCATGCTCTCAGTGCTCACCCCTGATGAAAGCAGTCCAACTCGCATTGCCGCCCAGGTGGTGTCGGGGATCGGCTTTTTGGCCGGGGGCGTGATCCTCAAAGAGGGGGCCAGCGTGCGCGGCTTGAACACCGCTGCCACCATCTGGTGTGCAGCAGCCGTAGGGGCTTTTGCCGGATCAGGGTACATTCCCCAAGCCACCATTGGGGCAGGAGCCGTGTTGATCGCCAACATTCTGCTGCGCCCCCTGGGCTACCGCATCAACCAACAGCCCCTCAAAGGCACGGAGCTGGAACTGGTCTATGAGTGTTCATTTATCTGCAAAAGCCATGCGGAAGCCCACCTGCGCGCCCTGCTGCTGCAGGGCATAGCGCCCACCCATCTCAAATTGCGAGCCCTCTACAGCGAAGACCTAGAAGACAAACCCGACCTGGTCAAAGTTGAAGCGGAGCTGGTCACCCAAACCCGCGACGACCAGGCTCTAGAACTTGTCGTCAGCCGCCTCAGCCTGGAGCCAGGAGTGATTACTGCCAGATGGCGAATTATCGAACAGGAATTTGGATAATCCGAACTTTTTTTCCGACTTCATGGGAGTTCTGCAGCCAAAAGGCAGAATGTGCCCAGCTCAACAAAGAGCGGACCTTCGCGCCATGAAGCGAGAGGAGATTTTGCAGTCCAAGCGGGAGCAGCTCCTACGGGTATGGTTGTTTCAAACCCGATTAAGACGCTCCTCCAGTGCTCGGCTCCACTGATGCAACGAGCTGTTTCATTGCTCTTTGAAATAACTACAGTTGTTTTCCCAACTGGTTACCAACGCAAACAGCAGAAACAAGCCGCCCCCCACCCAATGCACGGCCCGTTCAGAGATGTGGGCTGCTAAGAAGCGACCGCCCACCACCGCCAACCCCACCATCAGCCCATGGCCGAGGGTGGCCCCTGCCCAGACACTCAATCCCGGGTGGGTGGCTGCCAAGGAAACGGTGGCAATCTGGGTTTTGTCCCCGAACTCGGCCAAGGCGGTCAGGCTAAAGGCCTCCCACACAACAGCCCAAGCCCCGCCGCGGCCAGCGCCTTTTGCTTCGGCTTGCTCCACCAGCCTGAGGGCTTCTTCCTCTTCTTCCTTCTCCTGCTGGGGAGTCATTTGGTAAGCTTGCCAGAGCATTCTTAGCCCAAAAGCCGCGAAAACTCCAGCCGATAGCACTCGCACGCCCAGGGGTGGCAGCAGCTCAAAAAGCACTTTCCCGGCCACCACAGCCAGCAAGGTCATCGCGGCCAAAGCCAGCCACGTTCCCAAGAAGACCCAGCGGCGTGGGTGCCGCATAGCCAGAATCAGGGGGGTAAAAAAGGTCTTATCCCCAAACTCAGCTACTGTGACCAACAACAAACTGGACGCAAAACCGGCCCACATCGTTTAGCCTCCAACCTCTCTTGTGTGCAGAATCGGTTCACACCTGGAGGCGAAGGCTGGGAAAGTCAGACGGACTCACCAAGCTCACCTCCGCGTGAACTCAGTGAAAGTCTCGTCACCAAGGCAAGACGATGGGCTTGCCTTGTCTCTGGCACCGGGCTGCTTTTAGCCAGTATGTCGATGCAGAGGGCGGTAAGCCGCCTGACTACTCCCTTTCTAGCCTGAATGGTAGCATGCTCAGCTCATCCAGGAAAGCTCTCCGTTCGCGCCCGTAGGCCTTTGGGATCCCTGCCTTGCCGATGTTGATGCTGCTTCCCACAAGAGGGCTATGCAGGAGAGACAGGCTATCATGGTTACGGTTCAGGAGGAAATCAGGAGAAGGCCACGTGGATGCAAAGCTAGTCTTGGTGGGGGTTGCTTTTGCCCTCTCTTTGGCAAGTTTTTACTTCGGCACCCGCAACGGCTTTTACGACACCGATAAATATCACGGCAACGGCTCTGCCCACTAGGGCCAAGGGGGGAGCGATTCTGAATAGTTCCTTCGAGGAGTTTGTATCTAGGTAGGCTGGGGATCCCTTGCCCAAGCGAACTTCTCTCCAAAACATGGGCGAGGCTGGCGAAGCTTGTGTGCGGCAGTACCTGGAGGAGCAAGGCTGGCAGATCCTGGCGCAACAGTGGCGCTGTCGTTGGGGAGAGCTGGATCTGGTGGCCTCTAGGGCAGGGGAGTTGATTTTTGTGGAAGTGAAAACCCGCAGTGGCCAGGGCTGGGATCAAAAGGGGCTTTTGGCGGTTGGGATCCAAAAGCAGCAGCGCCTAATCCGGGCCGCCCAAGCTTTCTTGAGCCAGCACCCTGATCTTGCTGAACTAGCTTGTCGCTTTGATGTCGCGCTGGTGGAACAGCGACCGGGCAAGGAAGGGGTGAGCTACGCCTTGGCAGACTATCTGCAGGGCGCTTTTGAGCTCTGGGAATAGCGCCGCTCGTCCAGCCAAGTTTGGAGAATCACTGCCGCCGACTGCTGGTCGATAAGCGCTTTCTGGGCCTTAGCCGGGATCCCGGCCTGGCGCAGATCCCACTCCGCCTGTACGGTGCTCAGGTACTCGTTGACCGTAACCACCGGCAAATCCACGGCCGCCTGCAGCGCCCGCACAAACCGCTGCACCTTGCGGGCCTGGGATCCCACCGATCCATCCGCCAAAAGCGGGATCCCGACCACCACCACGGTGGCTTGGCGGCGGCGGATCCACGCCTGCACTTGGGCGATATCTTCCGGCAGGGAACGGCGCCGGATCACCCCCAGCCCCGTGGCCAGCAGCCCCAGCCCGTCGGAGCCGGCCACGCCGATGCGGCGGTTGCCCACGTCCAGCCCCAGCGCCGAAAAGGGATCCCTTGTGGCAGAATAGTTCAGGTCTGTTGACATCTGTTTGTCCCTCTTGCCGACATTGTAACGGCCTGAAACTCCCTCTCTCTGGCCGTGTAGCTCGGCTGAACCTCTATCCTTTTTCGACAACTCTCTTTGGAGCCTTCTCGATGACCAGCGCCACCCTGTCTCTCCCCAAGCACGAAGTTAAAGACCTGGGCCTCGCCTCTCTGGGCAGGCAACGGATCCAGTGGGCGGCGCGGGAGATGCCGGTGCTGGCCCAGATCCGGGAGCGCTTTGCCCAAGAAAAGCCCCTGGCCGGCCTGCGCCTGGTGGCCTGCTGCCATGTCACCACCGAGACGGCCAATCTGGCCTTGGCGCTGCAGGCAGGGGGAGCGGAGAGCGTCCTCATCGCCAGCAACCCCCTCTCCACCCAAGACGATGTGGCCGCCAGCCTGGTGGCCGACTACGGCATCTCGGTCTTTGCCATCAAGGGGGAAGATGTGGAAACCTACCGCCGCCATGTGCAAATTGCCTTGGATCACCGTCCCAACTTGATCATCGACGACGGCGGCGATGTGACGGCGGAGCTGGTGCAGCATCGCCAGGAGCAGCTCCCGGAGATCATCGGCACCACGGAAGAGACCACCACCGGCCTGGTGCGCCTGCGGGCCATGTCTAAGGCGGGGGTGCTCAGCTTCCCGGTGATGACCGTCAACGATGCCGAGACCAAGCACCTGTTCGACAACCGCTACGGCACCGGCCAATCCACCCTGGACGGCATCCTGCGCTGTACCAACATTCTTCTGGCCGGAAAAACGGTGGTGGTGGCCGGCTACGGCTGGTGCGCCAAGGGGGTGGCGATGCGGGCCCGCGGCATGGGATCCCAGGTAATCGTGACCGAGGTCAACCCGGTGCGGGCCCTGGAGGCGGTGATGGACGGCTTTCGGGTTATGCCCATGGCCGAGGCCGCTTCCCTGGGGGATCTGTTCATCACCGTCACCGGCAACAAGCACGTCATCCGCGGCGAGCACTTCGACCGTATGAAAGATGGGGCGATGGTCTGTAACGCCGGCCACTTCGACATCGAGATCGACCTGGTGGCGCTGCAAGAGCGGACGGTTTCCCGGCAGACGGTGCGCCCCTTTGTGGAAGAATACCGTCTCCAGTCGGGCAAATCGGTGTTCGTCCTGGGAGAGGGCCGGCTGATCAACCTGGCTGCCGCCGAAGGCCATCCCGCCAGCGTCATGGACATGAGCTTTGCCAACCAGGCCCTGGCCTGCGAGTACCTGGTGAAAAACCGTGGCCGCCTGGCGCCAGGGCTGCACCCCATTCCGGCAGAGATCGACGAGGCCATCGCCCGCCTCAAGCTCAAAGCCATGGGGATCTCCATCGACAGCCTTACCCCGGAGCAGATCGAGTACGGCAACACCTGGACGGCAGGAACCTAGAGAGAGCCCCTCACCTCCGCGGTGGCAAACCTGGCCCACCTGCGCCGTCGTGCCAGCAGGCAAGCGGCTTGACACCTCCCCCCCAGCAGGCTAGCCGGTTGACCAGCACCCCGGATGGACAAATTGCCTGGCGGTAGAGTTCAAGCACCACTGCCGCGGTGCACCTGCGCCCAAGTGCGGGTAGGCAGGCCCCAGATGTAGATGAAGCCTTCGGCAGCCCGGTGGTCGAATTGATCCCCTTCCCCGTAGGTGGCCAGCTCCGCGTTGTAGAGGGAGTAAGGGGAGCGGCGGCCCACGCAGACCGCCTGGCCCTTGTGCAGGCGCATCCGCACCACGCCGGTAACGCTTTTTTGGGTGGTGCGGATGAAGGCGTCCAGGGCCTCCCGCAGCGGCGAGTACCAGAGGCCGTTGTAGACCAACTGGCTGTAGGTGGTCTCGATGCCGTACTTGTAGTGGAGGACCTCGCGAGTGAGGGTGAGGCTCTCCAGCTCGCGGTGGGCCTGGATCAACACCGTTAGGGCCGGGCACTCGTAGATCTCGCGCGACTTGATCCCCACCAGCCGATCCTCGATCATGTCGATGCGACCGACACCGTGGCTGCCGGCCAAGGCGTTGAGCCGCTCGAAGAGGGCTCTGGGGCCGAGGCGCTGCCCGTCCAGCTCCACCGGGATCCCCTCTTCAAAGGCGATCTCCACGTAGGCGGGCTCGTCGGGGGTTTGAGCAATAGAGCGGGTGAGGGCGTAGACTTCCTCCGGCGGCTCTTGGTCGGCGTCCTCCAGGATCCCGGCTTCGACGCTGCGGCCCAGGATGTTGAGGTCGATGCTGTAGGGGCTGGATTTTTGTACTGGCATAGGGATGCCGTAGCGCTCGCCGTAGGCGATGGTCTCCTCGCGGGTCATGCCCCACTCGCGCGCCGGGGCCAGCACCTTGAGCTTGGGGTTCAAGGCGGCGATGGCCAGGTCGAAGCGGACTTGGTCATTGCCCTTGCCGGTGCAGCCGTGGGCCACGGCGTCGGCGCCCACCTCTTCGGCCACCTCCACCAACAGCTGGGCGATCAGGGGCCGGGCCAGGGCAGTGGAGAGAGGGTAGCGCTGCTCGTAGAGGGCATTGGCCTGGATAGCGGGGAAGGCGTAGTCGGCAATCAGGGTCTGGACGGCCTCCCGCACCAGGGATTGCTCGGCCCCGGCCCTCAGGGCCTTGGCTTGAATGGCCTCCAGCTCCGCCCCCTGACCCAAGTCCACCGCCAGGGTGACCACCGATTCCACCCCCCACTCGTGCTTGAGATAGGGGATGCAGACGGAAGTATCGACGCCCCCCGAATAGGCCAATACCACTTTCTTTGCCCGTCCCATGCTGCTGCGGATCCCTGTTCAAAAGAAGTTGCTAGCCCATTATGCCCTGTGGCTTGGATCTTGAGGCGGGGGGTGGCAGCGGACGAAGGGGAGACATCACGGTATCGGGGCGCGCCAAGGGATCCCTCCTCGGCCAGGCTTACGGAGGGAGGAAGAACGCCTTGTGCGCAAGGACGGTTTCCACCCTCGACCCAAGCCCAGAGGGCAGGCAGCAAGGCCGAAAAGGCAACAGCAATCGAGCTACCGGAAAAAAGCTAAAAGGGATCCACGGTTACCGAAAAGCGCCACAAAGCCCCTCCTGATCAAGGCTCCAACTGCTTACCCTGAAATTGGGGATGGCTTCTTGCAAGACTGGTTGGAAGACTGCTACTGGAATTGGGATCCGCAGCGTTACCCAAGTCGCAAAGCCCATCATCTGGCCCGCTGCCAATGGCAAATCCATTTCTACCAGCATCTGATGCAGATAGGGCTCCCACTCCCGGAGTCCACACGCGCCCGTGCCGCGACAGAAGTTTTTTAAATTTGTGTTAATTTAGGGGCAGCCTCCTCTTCGTTGCGCAATCCCTATGAACAGCGTTCAACTTCCCCAATGGCTGAAGCTGGCTTTGCCCTTCTTTCACCCTGTGCTGATGATTTTCGCCTTTGCCCTAGCTCTCTACGCTCTTTACCTGGGCCTGCAGGTGCGACGGCTGCGCACTGCTTCTGCACAAGAGCGCAAAGAACTCGTCAAGGGTAAGTTTGGCCAGCGGCACTTTCTTGCGGGATCCCTGTTCTTGCTGTTGATGGTGTTCGGGGCCCTGGGCGGCATGGGGGTGACCTACCTCAACAACGGCAAGCTGTTTGTTGGCCCCCACTTGCTGGCGGGATTGGGCATTGTGGCCTTGGTGGCTAGCTCTGCGGCTTTGGCGCCCCTGATGAAGGATGGCCAAAAGGCCTGGGCTCGCAATGTCCACCTCCTGCTGAATTTGGTGATTTTGGGGATCCTGGGCTGGCAGGCGGCGACTGGCTTTCAAATTGTGCAGCGCATCGTCAACCAGATGCTAACCTCTCCTCAGGTGGCCTAGCCCTTTTCCGGCCAAGGGCGATCGATCTGGAAGGCGTCCATGCCACAATGGACGCTATCTCTTCTTTCTCGTCCTCCCATGCCTGTTAGCTCTCTTCCCAGTTGGGTCAAGCGCTCTATCGGCAAGGCCAGCGATATCTCGGCAGTGCAGCAGGTGATCAAGCAGCGGGGCCTGCACACCATCTGCGAAGAGGGGCGCTGTCCCAATCGGGCCGAATGCTACAGCCAAAAGACTGCCACCTTCCTGCTGATGGGCGGGATCTGTACCCGCGCCTGTTCCTTTTGTCAGGTGGCTAGCGGGCGGCCCGCGCCGTTGGATCCGCAGGAGCCGGAAAAGGTGGCTGAGGCCGTTGAGCTGCTGGGGCTCCGCTATGTGGTGCTCACCTCGGTAGCTCGCGACGACCTGCCCGACCAGGGATCCGGCCGCTTCGTGGAGGTGATGGAAGCGATTCGGCGGCGCTGCCCTGGGATCCAGATCGAGGTGCTCACCCCCGATTTTCGCGGGGAGCGCGACTGCATTGCCCGTGTGGTGGCGGCCCGACCGACCTGCTACAACCACAACATCGAAACGGTGCGCCGGCTGTCGCAGGCGGTGCGGCGCAGCTCTGGCTACGACCTGTCGTTGCGGGTTTTGCGAACGGTGAAGGAGCTGGATCCCGGCCTGCCCACCAAGTCCGGCCTGATGCTGGGGCACGGCGAGACCCGCGCAGAAGTGCTGGAAACCTTTCGAGATCTGCTGGCGGTAGGCTGTGACCGGCTCACCCTGGGGCAGTATCTGCAGCCTTCCCTGGCCCATCGCCCGGTGCAGCGCTACTGGACGCCGGAGGAGTTTGTCGAGCTGGGCCAGATTGCCCTCCAGATGGGGTTTCGCCAGGTGCGCTCTGGGCCCCTGGTGCGCAGCTCCTACCACGCCGCCGAAATGGCTCAGGATGGCCGGGAAGAGGAACCCTAGGCCTTTTCAGCCAGCTCTTGGCTGCTGATGAGATCCCGCAAGAGGGCCCCTAGGCCGAACCCCTCTGGGGCAAACCGGAGCAACACCCGTGGCGCCAGGGATCCCAAGCGGTACAAACTCGCCCCCGCCACCAGACCCGGCAAGAGGCTGTTGCTCCAGCCTCCCCACAGCCAAGAGCTCACCCCCTCGGCCAAAAGCAGCAGCGCCCCATTGAGCAGCAGCAGTCGCCACAGCCCCTCCTGGGCGGATCCCAGCGCCTCCCGTAAGGATCCCCAGGGCAGGCGCAGCCGCATTCCCAGGCCCAACAGCCACAGCCCATCCAGTAGCGGCGCCAACAGCAGATCTAGCCCCAGTGGCGCCAAGCCCACCGCGATCCCCTTGCCGAGGGCGCAGGCCGTGCCCCATTGCTCGACAAAGCGGGCGTGGTGCTGCCACTGCTTTTGCCAGAGCTGGGCCTGGAGGTGCTCCAGCCGCTTCAGCACATTGAGGGCCAAGAGGGATCCCGCCTCTGCCTGCAAAATTTCCACAATGCGCCCTCGCAGGGCCTCGATCTGGGGTGCGGGCCGCTCCCATTCCAAGGTGATGCGGCCATCTGGCCAGTGGGTGCGCACCTTAGTGGGCTTGGGACGGGCGGCCACCGTCAAGATCTCCTGCGGCAACACCCAGCCCAAGTGGCGGCTGATCTGGGCGCGAATGGCCTGCAACTCGGCTTCCGAATAGAGATCGCACTTGTTCAACACCAGCAGGATGGGCTTGTGCAGGGTGCGCAGCTCCAACAGAGCCTGGTACTCCAACTGGGTCAGGTCTGCGGCGATGACAAACAGGATCAAGTCGGCGGCGCGGGCCACCTCCCAGGCCAACTGTTCGCGGGCTTCTCCGTTGATCTCGTTCAAGCCGGGCGTATCGATGAACCGTACCTGCCAAGGGATCCCCGGCCCCGGCTGCCACAGCAGCGATTGCGGCTGTTGCGTCACCCCGTTGAGGGGCCCTACCTCCAAGCGGGCCTCGCCGGTCAGGGCGTTCAAGACAGCCGACTTGCCGCGGTTGACCAGACCAAACACCGCAATGGAAAACACCCGAGTGACAAGACGCTTGCGCAGAGTGGATAAAGCTTTGAACTCCGGCTGCAGATCCTGACGGCTGGCCAGAGCTTGCCAGTGATCCCAGCAACGCTGAAAAACGGTTTCGGCTTGAGTTAGAGGAGTGGTCATCGACAACAAAAATGGCCTAACCCCCACTCTAAAAGGAATTGGTCCCCATAGCCACGCTGGTATTCCCCCCCAGCGTGGGGAAGTCCGCCGGGATCCGAAGCTCACAGAATGGGGCATGATCACCTTGGGGCATTGGCGCTCCTAAGTTAGGATCCCATCGACTGTTGCTATGCTGTACCGCCTCCCCAACTCTCTCCGCTGGCTCCGCCTTGGCGGATCCCATCGCTCCAAACAAGAGCGTCAAATTGTGCGCAGCCTGCTGGCCTTTGCAGGTGCCCTCCTGGTCGTGGATATCGTGCTCCTGAGCGCCCTTTACTAGTCCGATGGCATTTCCACGCTTGTCGGGAAAAAGCGCTATCATGGAGATCCATTGGTCAAGCTCCGTTGATGGCTCTGTAACTCCTACGAGGCAGGTCGGATGGATTGGGTAGAAAAAGTTCTCGAAAAGATCCGCGAATGGGTGGAACGTGTGATTGATACTCTTCTGGGAAGTCCTCAGCCCCAACCTGCTCCCATTCCCGTAGAAAATGGATCCCATCGTCGTCGTTAATCCGACTGCCATTGCTTCCGCTGGCGAGCTCCTAAGCCTTCTGGTTCTGCACGGCCCCAACCTCAACTTGCTGGGGGTGCGAGAAGTAGGCATCTACGGCTCGGTGTCCTTAGAACAGATCGATCGGGCGCTCCACCAGCAGGCAGAAGTTCTTGGGGCAAAGCTGGAGATCCTGCAGTCTAACCATGAGGGGGTGTTGGTCGATGCCATTCACCGGGCTCGCCAGCAGCACTCCGGCATCCTCATCAACCCTGGCGCCTACACCCACACCAGCATCGCTCTGCGGGATGCCATTGCTGCCGTAGGGCTGCCCACGGTGGAAGTTCACCTGAGCAATATCTATCGCCGCGAACCTTTCCGGCAACACTCCTACATTGCTGCTGTAGCCATCGGCCAAATCAGTGGATTTGGAGCCCACAGCTACCTATTGGGCCTACAGGCTCTAGTTCAGCACCTGCGGCTGCAGGCTGCCCAAGCCTAACCGAAGAAGTTTGGCCTTACCTCGACGCTGCCGAGACAGTCGCTGCTTGGCGATCCTCAACCGCGGGGACTCCCCCACCTGGAAGAGGTAGGCGCTGGTTTTCCCGGTGGAGAACATCCGTCCTCAGCGGCGTGGGAGAGGGGGGCGGGCGCAACTCAGGGAGCGGTTAACTGGCAAGACCAGTGGGCGGCTTAGAGGGACAGTTGGGAGCCTCAAGCCCGACAACTGGGAGCTCCTAGGTCTCTATCCATGGCTGCGCGGATCCGCCTGATGCGGGAGGACAGGCCTGCCCCGATCCAACTCAGACACCTGTCCGGCATTGGTCAACTGCAGGGGCTGCCCAGTTGCCAGAGCCAACACATTGCCCCGCAAAATGGCGGCAGGCTGCTCTCCGATGGCAAATCCCAGCACTTCCCCTTGACCATCCAAAAAGAGAAAGTGAGGGATCCCGTTCACCCGGTAGCGGCTCAACTCCGGCAGCCACTTGGGGTTGTCCACGTTCAGCATGACGAAGTTCACCTGATCGGCAAATTCTTTCTTCAGGCTGGCCAGGAGAGGTGCCATCGCTCGGCAGGTGGTGCACCAATCGGCGTAAAACTCCACCAGAGAAGGCTTGCCGTTGGCCTGCGCTTCCTCCCAGGACACTGCCTCTGCAGCCAAGTCAGCCAAGCTGGTGCCAGCCTGACGAGCTTGATTGGCTAAAAACAAGCCTGCCGCCAGGAGCACGGCCACCACGGCAACTAAACTGTTGCGCAACCGTTTTGCCCAGTCTTCCTTCATAGCTCCATCACTCCGCCATCTGGTGTTCCGCCTTCCCCGTTCTAACATCCCCCTCGCTCCGCAGTGGGCCAACTAGGTTCTGGATGGCTGTCTCCCGGGATCCCGGCTGGCGAGGAGGGCAGATGGACGTACTCCCCCTAGCTATAGCTTGCTCCGGCCCAGCAGTAAGCCTAGGAACTCTTAGTTACTGGTTCCGCAACCGCACTTGCTCCTTCGGGTTGCTCCGCCTCAGCAGCAGTGCCAGTTTCCCTGGTGGGCTCAGGGCGGTGGGACAACCGTTTTCTGGCTGTGGCAAAACTTGGGATCTAGCCAATAACTTCATAAACTGGAGCAAATGGCTCATCGCCATTGCTTTGCAGCGACCAGAGCCGCCCTTGTGATCCCAGTTCGCCTGACCTTACACAATTTTCTCTGCTACTCTCAGGCGGTTTTGGATCTGCGCGGGATCCACACCGCTTGCATTTGCGGCCCCAACGGGGCGGGCAAATCGGCTTTGCTCGACGCCCTTACCTGGGGCCTCTGGGGACAGAGCCGGGCCAGCAACGACAGCGATCTCATCCGCAAGGGGGCCAGCGAAACCTGGGTGGAGGTGGTCTACCGCTCGCGGGGGCAAACCTACCGCGTCCTGCGCAGTCGCCACCTCGCGGGGGAAGGATCCCTGGAGTGGCAAATTCAAACTGGAGAAAGCGACGGCCAAGCCCGTTGGCGCAGCCTCACCCGCCGCGGCCTGCGTGCCACCCAACAGGCCATCCAAAATCAGCTCGGCCTCGACTACGATACCTTTGTTCACTCGGCCTACCTGCGGCAGGGGCAGGCCGATGCCTTTACCCTGAAGCGTCCCGGCGAGCGCAAGCAGATCTTGGCCGACATGCTCAAGCTGGGGCAGTACGATCTGCTGGCGGAGCGTTGCCGCGAACAGGCCCGCAGCGCCAAGCTCAAAGCCGACCTGCTCCAAGAGCGCCTGCACAAGCTGGATCAACACCAGGTCTCTATCGAGCAGATGCAAGCCGAACTGGAGCAGCTTCAACAGCGGCAAATCCATCTGCAACAGCTCCTGGCCCAACAGCAGCAGGAATTACAGGCCCTAGAACGCGCCTATGAACATCGCCACACCCTGGAGGAGCGCCACCAGCAGCTTGCCCAGCACCTGAACAAGCTCAGCGTCAACCTGCACCACACCGAACAGCAATGGCGAGCTCAACGACAGCACCTGCTCCAGTTGCAAGAGCTGATTGCCCAAAGCGAGGAGATCCTGGCGGGCTACGAACGCTATCAAACCCTGATGGCCCAGGATCGCCATCTTCACCACCTCTTCGAGCAACAGCAATACCTGCTCCAAGAACGCCAAAAGCTGCAGGCCCAACAGGCCGAGCAACAACAGCAGCAACTGCGCAGAATGCAGCGGCTGCAACAGGAATTGGCCGCCTGCCAGGCCCAAGCCCAGGCCGATGCCCAGGTGCTGGCCGAACGAGAGCGCATCGAAAACGCCCTCCACCACTACCGGCAAGCCCAGGAGCGCCTGCAAAGCTTAAACGAGGCCCAGGCCCAAGCCGCTGCCCTCCTGGAGCAACAACGGCACTGGGAGGAGGAGATCCGCCGCGAGGGAGAACGTCTGCAAGCCCGCCTCCAGTTCCTCCAGGAGCACCTGCAAAGCCAGGAAACCCTGGCCCAACAGCAGCAGCACCTGGCCCAGAAAATTGCCGCCAGCGCTGCAGCCCTGGCCGAGCTGGAGCGGCAGCGCCTCTACCAGCAGCAGGTGTTGGAAAAAATCCAGGAGCGCCGCCTCTTTGTGCAGAAGCTGCAGGAGCGGCAGCGGGTTCTCCAGCACCAGTGGCAACAGGAGGAGGAACGCTGCCGCCTGCTAGAGGCTCCTTGGGAAGAGTTTCCTGTTGGCGATAGCGGAGCGGAGTCCCTCCACGCCGAGCGCTTGGATCCTGCAGAGCTAGAAGATCTGGATCGCCCGGATCACTTGGGCCCTTCGGATCCAGACTCTGGCCGGTGCCGTCCCACCCATGCTTTGACGGGGGCGAAGGCCATTGCCGAGGGAGCTGCAGAACCGGGATCCGAAGTAACCGCAGACCCCCTCTTCTCAGAGCAGCCTGCCGAGTCCATGCCAGCACCGCCCACCAAAGTGCCGACCGCCCCAATTTGGGTTTGCCCTCTCTGTGCCCGTCCGCTCAGCCCGTCCTTGAGGGCAGTGGTGCTGAAGAAACACCGCCAGCGGCAAGAGGAAATTGCTGGCGAGCTGTTTGTAATCCGCGAGCAATTGGCGGTGGCCGACCGGGAGATCGGGCTGCTGCAGGAAGAAGCCCAGCGTCTTGGCCAAGAGTTGGCCACCTGGGACGAGCGCCTGCACCTTCAGGGGCGCCTGCAACAGCAGTGGGAGGCTGAGCAGGAGCGGCAGCGGCAACTGGAGGCGCGGCGGGCAGAAGCCGCAGAACTGGAGCAGATCCTCAGCCAAGAAGCTTATGCCCAAGAGGCGCGGCAGCAGCTTGCCCAGATCCAACAGGCCCTGCAGCAGCTGGGCTATGACGAGCGGGAACATGCCTTGCAACGGGGAGAGGTGGAGCGCTGGCGCTGGGCCCTGGGCCGCTCCCACGAGCTGCGCAAAGCCCAGGAGCGCCGCGCCCGCCTAGGCGAGCAAATCGCCTCCCTGCAAGCGCAACTGGAGGCCCTGCAACAGGCGGGATCCCCTGACTCGCCGCTGGCAGAACGCCTGGCCCAGATCGAGCAGGCGCTGCACCAGGTCGGCTACGACGGATCCCTGCACCAGCAGGTAAAAGCAGAACTGGCCCAGGCGCAACTGTGGCCGGCCCGCCTGCAAGCCCTCCAGATGGCCCGCCAGGAGCTGCCGGAAGCCACAGCCCGCAGCCAGGCCCTGTCCCAACGCCTGCAGGAAAGCCGGCAACACTTTGCCCAGGCTGCCCAAGAGCTGGAAGCGCTGCAGCGACAACTGGCCGAGCACCCCGATGTTTCCCCGGCTCATCTAGAAGGGATCCGCCAAGCTCTGCAGGAGAACCGGCAAGAGCTGGATCTGGTGCTTTCTCAAATCGGGGCGGCCCGACAGCGGCTGCAGCAGGCTCTTGAACAGCAGGCGGAGCGGACGGAGCTGGAGCGACAACTGCAGCAGGCCCGCCGCCAGCAGCAGGTGTACCAGGAGCTGGCCAACGCCTACGGCCGCAACGGCATTCCCGCCCTGATCATCGAAAATGTCCTGCCAGAGCTAGAGGCCCAGGCCAACCAGATCCTGGGCCGCCTCACCCAACACCGCCTCCATCTGCGCTTTGTAACCCAGCGCTCGGGGCGGCGCTCGGAGAAGCTGATCGAGACCCTCGACATCCTCATCGCCGATCCCCGCGGCACCCGTCCCTACGAGACCTACTCTGGGGGAGAGGCTTTCCGCATCAACTTCGCCATCCGCCTGGCTCTTTCCCGCCTGCTTACCCAGCGCTCGGGATCCGACCTGCAAACGTTGATCATCGACGAGGGGTTTGGATCCCAGGACGCCACCGGGCGGGCCCAGTTGCTGGCGGCCATCAACGCCATTGCCTCCGACTTTGCCTGCATCCTGGTGATCACCCACATCCCCAGCCTGCAAGAGGCCTTTCCCCACCGCATCGACGTGCAGCCCTCCCCCCAGGGATCCCGCCTCTTCATTCGCGGCTAGTCATTTGGCTGGTCATTTGAGGATGAGGAGTTGTCGGCCCGGCTTTGCAACCACTGCTGCAGCAGGGGAACTATAGTCTCGCCAAGCTGGCTCCACTGGCTGGGCTTTTGGGCCGTGGTTAGCAGCTCCACCCGCTCCCCCCGGATCACCAAAAAGCCCACCGGCTCGATGCGCACCCCGCCCCCCGCTCCGCCAAACAGGCTGGCCGGATCCCGTCCGTTGCTGCGAAAGCCGCTGGCCGTTTTGCCAAAATGGCCCCCTCCTCCCCCAACGCCAAAGTAGAGCGACACGTAGGGGACAATCGTTGTGTCGCCAATGGTAATCGGCTGGCCAAAGGTCTGTCCCGTCTCCGCCAAAACCTTCAGCTTGCTCAGCACCGCCTCCAGGACGGCTGCCACCTCGAAATCGGAACTGGAATCGGATCCCATTGGTGACGTTTGCGCAAACGCTGCAGGCCAGCTCCAGAGGCCACTGGGTGAAGAACCAGATTGACTGCAGTTGTCTCAGACAAGATTAAGATACCTTGCTGCCTACCCAAGCGCCCCGCGCCGCTGCCCTCACCCCTGGCCCCTCTCCCTGAGGGAGAGGGGAGTTGGGGATAGTTCTCGGCGCCAAATGTTTTACTGCAACTTCATCCAGGAAAGGCTGCTCACCCCCACACCTGACTCGGGCCGACACCGAGAAAGGGGGAGCTCCTGCGCCGCTCTTGAACTCCCTTTTTTAGTCCTCGTCGGGAGAGCCAGAGTAGAGATCCTCCAGGCGGCTGCGGGCCTCTTCCAAGCTGGCCGAGCGAATGACCAGCAAGGGCTCTTCCGTCAGGTTGCCTTCTTCATCCAACAGCTCTGGGTGGGGCACCTGCCGGCGGCCTCGACGTGGCGAGGCCTTGCGCTCTTCTTTGCTCAGAGTAACCACGTTGGCCACCAGGTTGCGCAGGGCTACAAAGGCAATGGCCACAAAAGCGATGAGGTAGAGGATCTGCAGCATCACGGGTCAGATGAGTCGGAGGAGGGGTGAATTTGGCGAAAGCGACGGCCCAGCTCGGCGCACTCCATCAGCAGGCGATGCCATTTTGCCATCAGGGCCGGGTCAACGCCAACTTCATTATCCGACAACTGATAGAGGGCTTCCGCTGCCTGGAGCTCCGCTTGGGCAGCCAAAACCCGCTCCAGGAGGGCCTGCTGCGCCTCTGGGCTGATGAATTCTAAAGTTTCTTCTTGCAAAAAGCGACGAGAGCGCTCAAACCAGTAGCGGTAATCTTCCAGCAGGGGCCCCAGAATCTCTCGCAACAGCTTGGCTTTGCTCATGGATCGGGATCCCTCCGCGTCTGGTTTGCTGAGAGCATCTTAGCCGAACTTAACCTTCCCCCGCCAGGGATCCCTGGGTAGCCTCCAGGCGGGCTTCCGTCTCCAGCATCAGGGCTTCTAGGTGGGGCACCAGCTCCGGCGCCTGCTCTTGCCAGTAGCCCCGCTGGTGGGCTTCCAGCAGCCGCTCGCTCATGTCCCGCAGCGCCCAAGGGTTGTGGTTGCGCAAAAACTGCTGCACCCGGGGATCCAGCAAGTAGGCGCGGGCCAGGCCAGCGTACATAAAGTCCGGCACGGCGTGGGTGGTGACGTCGTAGGCGAAGAGGTAGTCCAGGGTGGCGGCCATCTCGAAGGCGCCTTTGTAGCCGTGGCGCATCACGCCGGCAATCCACTTGGGGTTGACGACGCGGGCGCGGTAGACGCGGTCGATTTCTTCGGCCAGGGTGCGGATCTTGGGGTTGTGGGGACGGGCGTGATCCCCGAAGTAGATCTGGGGGTTGCGGCCCTGGAGCGCCCGCACCGCTGCCACCATGCCTCCCTGAAACTGGTAGTAGTCGTCCGAGTCAAGGAGATCGTGCTCGCGGTTGTCTTGGTTGTGCAGGACAATTTGCAGGCGGGCCAGTTGCCGCCGCAGGGCTGCGGGGGCCGGCTCTCCTTCGCCCTCGGCCCGGTAGGCGTAGCTGCTCCAGTTGAGGTAGGCGCGGGCCAGATCCGCTTCCGTTTCCCAGTTTTGCGCCTCGATCAGCCCCTGCAGGCCGGCTCCGTAGGCCCCCGGCTTGGAGCCAAAGATGCGCAGCCGCGCTTGCTTTGCCGCTTCTGAAGGCGGGATCCCTTGCTCCTGCCAGTACTGGGTATCGGCCAGCACCTGGGCCCGCAGGGGGTTGTCGCTTTCCGGCTCCTCCAGGGCGGCCACGGCCTGCACGGCGCGGTCGAAGAGGGCAATCAGGTTGGGAAAAGCATCGCGAAAGAACCCAGAAATGCGCAGGGTTACATCCACGCGGGGCCGGCCCAAAACCGCCACGGGCAAAATCTCAATATCCACCACCCGTCCCCCCTCCCAGCGGGGCCTGACTCCCAAGAGCGCCAGCGCCTCGGCCCAGTCGTCGCCGCCGGTGCGCAGGGTAGAGGTGCCCCAAACGGATAGGCCCAGGTGGCGGGGATATTCCCCCTGCTCTTGCACGTAGCGCTCCACCAGCCGCTCGGCAGCCAGCGAGCCAACCTGCCAGGCGGTGGGGGTAGGGATGGCGCGGATATCCACCGAGTAGAAGTTGCGCCCGGTGGGCAACACCTCCACCCGGCCCCGGGTGGGGGCACCGGAAGGGCCGCTGGGCACATAGCCGCCGTTGAGCCCGTGCAGGAGATGCCTCAGCTCCTGGGGGGTTTGCTGCAGCCGAGGGAGCAAGTCGGTCTCGATCCAGTGCAGCACTTGTCTGGCCGCCGGCCCCGGCGGCGGATCGTAAGGGATCCCCTGCAGATACTGGGCAATCCAGCGGCGGGCCTGGGCCTCCAGGGCGGCTACTGCGTCTCCAAAGCGGCGAAAGCTCTCGCCCATAGGGCTTGCTTGCCTGGCTAATTTCTCAGATAAACGGCTGCCCCCAGTCCGACCAGCATTTCTTCGGGAGTAATTTTGCCATCTTGGTTAGTGTCGAGGGCATCGAAGACGCGATCTGCTCCCATCCACTCCTCGCGGGTGATGAAGCCATCCCCATCCAGGTCGTAGATGCGGAAGACATCCTGGGCGGCGTGGGTAATCGTTTCCTTGGCGCCCTCCAGCTTCTGCAGCCGCTCGGTGAGCAGTTTTTCCAGCACCTCCAGCGCCTTGGAGAAGCCCTGGATCCCTTCTTCTAGTTTTTCCGAGGCCATGCGGTTTTCCCGGTGCATCTGGTCGAAGGTGGCCCGATCCATCACCAGGCGGGGAATATCCATTTTCTTAGCTTTTTCCGGATCCAGCTTGCGCTCCAGGTGGCCCTCGGTGTTTTGCAGCTCCGCCAACAAAGCCGGCGAGATGGTTAGGAGATCGCAGCCGGCCAGCTCGATGATCTCGCCAATGTTGCGGAAGCTGGCCCCCATCACTTCCGTTGGGTAATCGTATTTGCGCAGATAGTTGTAGATCTGGGTTACCGACTGCACGCCTGGATCTTCGGCGGGCGGGTAGCTCTCCCGGCCTGTGTGTTTTTTGTACCAATCCAGGATGCGGCCCACAAAGGGCGAGATGAGGGTTACCCCCGCTTCGGCGCAGGCAATGGCCTGGTGCAGGCCAAACATCAAAGTCAGGTTGCAGTGGATCCCTTCTTTTTCCAGGATCTCGGCGGCGCGGATCCCTTCCCAAGTAGCCGCAATCTTAATGAGCACCCGCTTGGGATCCGCCCCTGCCGCCTTGTAGAGCTCGATGAGATGGCGGGCCTTGGCCACGGTGGCTGCTGTGTCGTAGGAGAGCCGGGCGTCCACCTCCGTCGAAACCCGACCGGGGATGATGGACAAAATGCGCACGCCAAAGGCCACCGCCAGTTGGTCGATGGCGTGGGCCACCACGGCTTTGGTGTCGGCTTTGGATCCCAGGTCTTGGCGGGCCTTGAGCAAGGTCTCATCGACAATGCCCTGGTACTGGGGCATTTGGGCGGCTGCTGTAATCAAAGAGGGATTGGTGGTGGCATCCTGCGGCTTAAAGGTCTCGATGGCGTTGATATCCCCCGTGTCGGCCACCACCACCGTCATCTCTCGCAACTGCTCCAGCAAGCTCCTGCTCATACTCCCCTCCTTAGATATCGCGCTTCTGCGACCTAGCCCCAGTGTCGCCCACCTAGGCAAGGGATCCCGGTAGATGTGAGATTGTCTTAATTGTCTAGCCGGCTACTCCCACAGATGTGGGGACAACGTACAGCAGGAGAACTACTAGGGGGCTCATAGATTGGTTCACCCCCACGGGTGTGGGGACAACTTGCGAGAGAATTCGATATCGAGGACGGCGAGTCGGTTCACCCCCACGGGTGTGGGGACAACCAGTGTTTACAGAGCGCTAGAGGCCCTGGAGGAGCGGTTCACCCCCACGGGTGTGGGGACAACGGCTTTCCCCCACTGACAGCACGGCAAAAGACGGGCGGTTCACCCCCACGGGTGTGGGGACAACCTTTCCATTGTCTTGAAAGATTTCCTTCCAGTGATCCGTATCTTTTGGTCCAAGATAGGCTCGGTGCATTATTGCCAGTAGAAAACGGTAGAGAGCTAAAGTAGTAGGCGGATTATCTCCTCGCATCTCTTTCAGGCTTTCCCACTCTCTAAATAACTCAACTAAAGACAACTCTTGGATTCGAAAATCGGGATCGAGTACAGGGATCCACTTTTCTTTGGTGAGATTAAAGGACTGAGTTTCCATGAGCTCCTCCCTAACGTTAGCTGTTCATCTTCTCGATGGTGATCCCTAGGTTAGGATCCAACCGCAGTCGCCATTTGCCAACTTGAGCCCAGCCTTCGGCGTTCAAGACAACGTAGCGACAGTTACGCAGCAAAGCAGATGTCCAAGTTTTGGGGTTTTCCCGCCTCAGCAGCTCCTTTACAAGCTCCTGGCGGGAAGCAATGCGAACACTGTGGGCCAGTAGCCTACGAATCATCGGCAGGCTGGGCTCAGTTTCTAGATCCACTGGATCGTGAGAGCCGGGAAAGACTAAACCGGTCTTCCCTTGTTGCAAGAAAATTGTCGCCACCGAAGGCTGCCCAAGTCTGGTAACGGCAGCGATAGTGCTTTCGTCATCCTCTTTTTTTAGGTAGGTAAACTGTTCGGGCCTCACATCAGCATTTGGCGGTGGGATCTTTACTTCATTAGCTCGAGATCTTTTAGCATCCTCTTCTTCAACTTTGTACTTTTCCAAAGACTCTCGCCAATCTTGAGCATGAACGGTTTCCAATGCTTCGGGGATAGGCATCTCCAAGTCATATACCGATTCGATTAGGTCGTCGATTTCTTCAGGCAATTGCACGTTGCAACGCTCTCTTAGAGCCAGCCAACTGCGTAGGAGAATGTGCCGATCGTAGATAGAGCTGCTCTCCCGAAAATTAGCCTTGCCCTCCTCGGCTAGCTCTGGTTCCACTATCCACAAGTAGGGAGCAGATAGCTCAGGTGGTCGCTTGTCCCGCGGATGGCGGTGGAGCCGCCCAGAGCGCTGTAGGAGAAGATCAATGGGAGCGGGATCGCTGATCATTAAGTCAAAATCCACATCCAAGCTTTGCTCAATGACCTGGGTTGCCACCAAAACAAAACGAGAGGGACGGAGATGTCCATTTTTGCCGAATCTCTCCAGGCATTGCTTCTCAATCTGCTCTCGATCTTTGAATAAAAAGCGCCCGTGAAACAGGCCCAATTCTTCCGGCGGAAAATACTTCTGGAGATGCTGAAACACCCACTGGGCGCGATCTACCGTTGAGCAGATAACAGCAACGCACCCGCCCCCTTTGGAAAGCACTTGCGAGAGTTCTGCGGGCCACTGGTCATCCCTGACCCAGCGGATCCCCAATTGACGGCGCACATGCTCGGAAGGAGCAAAAGACTGAGCTAGGGCCGCTCCAGAAGCTAGGGCTGTGATGCGAGGGTAAGGGGCATTAGGTGAGTCGGGCGGGGGCTGTCCACAGCCTCTGGCATAGGCAGCCAGCAATCGTTGGCGGGTACCGGCGGGCAAGGTGGCCGAGAGGGCGATCACGGGGGATCCCAAAACGGCTGCCCACTCCAAAAATCGCTCCAGGAGAGTGCTGGTGTAGAGGTCGTAGGCGTGGATCTCGTCCAGGATGATGATGCGGCCTGCCAGACCAAACAGGCGGACAAACTGGTGGCGGGCCCGTACTGCTCCCATCAGAGCCTGATCAAGGGTGCCCACCCCGTAAGGGCTGAGCAGCGTCCGCTTGCGGGCAGTGTGCCACTCGCTGGCAAAAACGCCTTTGCCCTCCTGGTCATAAACCTGATCCAGGCGACAGACGGTGTCCAGGTAATCTTCTTTGAGAGCTGCTGCCCCATGGCTGAGGGTTAGGTTTACGATGGCATCGGGATAGCGCTTTTGCAAAAATGACTTGACGCGCTCGAACATGGCGTTGCTGGTTGCCTGGGTAGGCAGGCCGATGTAAAAGCCACCGGCTCCGGCTTGATGCTGCAGGTGGTCGGCCAGGTAGAGCGCAGCTTCGGTTTTGCCCTCTCCCATGGCGGCCTCGACAATGACCAAGCAGGGTGGAGCCAGCCTGTCCTTCAGGTTAATGGCTGCCAATTGCAGCGGTCGCGGCTCGCTGATGAAGTCAAAGAGAGCCTGAAAAGTAAGAGGGCTGTCTGTGGGGGGCGCAATCCAACCCTGGGCTTTCAGGGCTTGTTGGGCCTTTTCGGCTATTCCTTGAGCGTAGGTCTCGAAGGGCTCGTCGTTGGCGTAGGGAAAACTCTCCGTATTCGAGGCAATCCAGTCGGCAACGGTTGCCAGGCCGGCCAAGATCATGGCGGCGGAATTGCTGCAGCGGGCAGGGATCCCCTCCCTCTTCAGCCCAACAAAATCTTGTAGTTGCTGGAAGATCTCTCGACGAAATGGGATCCACTCCCCTCGACCGACATCGTCGGGGGAGAGACTTTGAATATCCTGAAGTCCCGGGAAAAAGCCATGATGACCGCCGACAATAGCTGACAATTTTTGGGCCAGTTTCTTGGGCAGCCCCAGCTCTTCCAGAAAGCCGGGCAAGGTTGCGGCGGTAACCGTTCCATGAGGGGCTGCTTGGCCAGTGTTGGGATAGCTGCGCCACAGGTCGTAGAGACGGGATCCCACCAGCGCTTTTCCCACCTCGCTCACTTGAAATTGAAAGGCAGGACTGACTTTGCCTAGGTCGTGACACCCTGCCATGAACCCGCAAAAGCGAGCTAAGGGATCCCCTTCCAGCCCCAATCCTACTGAGAGCTGCTGACGAGCAAGGGGGCTAAGGTAGGTTTGCACGATCTCCATGGCCACAGCTGCCGTATCGGCTAGGTGGCAGAGGACGGGATGGTACAGAGGTCGGCCATCTTCTCGCAACTGTCCCTGTCCGGTCTTGGCCCAAAATCGGGACTTGCTCATCGCTAGGGCTCCTCGTCAACGTACTGCCGGCTCATCTCGCAGATCTCTTGCCGCATCATGTCCACCAAATCCGGAGGCTCCAGCACTCTGGCTCCTCTGCCGTAGCCCAGCACCCAGCGCTTTACATCATTCATCCCCCGCACGGTTATGCGCAGAATCAGGGATCCGTCTGGGTTTTCTTCAATGACCTGGGTCGGATGCCAGCGCCGCTCCCGAATGAAGGGTGCCGTTTGGGCGTCAAACCAAATTCTTACCTGGCGAGGGATCCCGCCCGCCTCATGCTGAAAAATCATCGCCAGATGGGCTTTGGGATCGAAAGTCGGGTCGATCTCAAAAGTTTCCGGCAGGGTTTTGAGAGCCAGGATCCGATCTACCCGGAACCAGCGCACTTCTTGTCTTTTGTGGCACCAGCCAATCACGTAGGGATTGGTGCCGCGGTAGATGTGCAAGAGATAGGGATCCAACTCCCGTTCCGACACTTGATCGCCTCGGCTGGCGGTGCGATAGCGCATCCACACTCGTCTTTTCTCCCGACAGGCATCCTCCAACCGCTGCCAAATCTCCCAATCCAGATGGGTTTCTGCCCCTGCCCGAAAGATGAGCCGCTCATCGGCTAGCTGCTGGAGATCCAGCCACTCCTGCTCTGGAAGCCGTTGCGCCAACCGCCCAATTGCCGAGCGCAACTGCGGGGCATAGGCCGATCCGGCGTAGGCTTCCAGCATTCTCGCTCCCAAAGTCAGGGCAAACAGCTCCCCCTTAGTGAGGGGTATCGTCGGCAAGCGCCATTCCCGATCAGTGTAGTGATACCCTTTTTCACGGCTGACTTTGATGGGGGCTTGAAAGCGATCCTTCAAGAAACTAATATCCGCTCGAACCGTTCGTTCACCTATTTTCGGGCTGGAGGCCCGCACCATAGCCGCAGGCTTGGTGCCGGGAGGAAAGCCCGCCTGCTAGTCAAAGCCTGGATGAGCTACAATAAGCCCATGAGCCAGATTATCTCTGTACGTTGCAAGCTGATAGTCCCACAAGAGTTGCGTCAAGAAATTGAC
>NZ_JANSHP010000115.1:0-34350 GCF_047502605.1 Synechococcus sp. RC10A2 | reverse complement strand
CCGACGCCCACGCCGACTCCCACTCCCGCGCCGCCTCGCCAGCCTCGCTTTCAGCTGGACCGTTCCCGTCCCACCGCAGAAGGGATCCCGGCTGTTCCCGCGCCACCGCCCGTAGGGCTCACTCCTGAACCTGAACCCAGCCCAGAGCCCTCTCCGCAGCCTGTCCCCACTTCAACTCCCCAGCCTGTGGCTACACCTTTGCCGCGCGTCACCCCCATCCCCTTCCAGGAGCGGCGAGTGCGACAGCAGGGGTTGCGGCTTTTCCCGCCTGGGCTCCATAGCCCCTACTCGACGGATAACCTGTAGTACGATGGCGGCTCGAAGACTTGACTCTATGGGTAGTGTCTGAGATCCAAAATTTATCTTGATTTACTCTAAACTTGGGGCAGCCAAGACGATGGCTTTTCCTTGGGATCTGCCTTGGCTGGTTTGGGGTTGAGGCTCATTGACAACTCTCTCTGAAATCAGCCTCAAAAGGTTTCAGAAATGGATTAGCAGGCTGTTTGATACCTTGCCGGGCCAGCCTCTCCGATAGATTTCTACAGACAAAATAGGCATCTGTAGCGATGTAGAGTGTATCAAAAAACATGTTTCTTATCTCAGTACAATCTGGTTAACGATTGAGAGAGCATGACCGATCTTGCTTGCTTTTTTCTGTCCTATTGATTTAAGTTTTGAGTAACGGAATCGCCTTATTTTAGTAACATCTACCCGTAAATCGGCGAGCTGACAGAGGCCGGAACTGAGGAACCGCTGGCGGTAGCTCAAGGACAAGACTCAATAAATTTAGTGAATCAAATAGCCGCTGAAAGTCTGGATTTTAGGTTGCCAAAACCTTTACGGAAAGGCTTTTCTACTGGTATGAATAAAGTGCTGTTTGCAGCAAGGTCGGCTTCGTACTGTGGGAAGCAAGCTTGATGCGACAGCAGAAGCGAAGATTCTGACAGGGCATCAACTTATGGTGTGGGGTTTGATATGGCGGAGAATCTTGAGCTGCAAGACGCAGTGGGGCGTTTTTTAAAAATCATTGGGCGCTACTCGTTGCTCACCGCTGAGGAAGAACTGCATCTGGCCCACCAAGTGCAGCGGATGATGGCCCTTCTGGAGCAGCGGCGGCAGCACGAGTCGCTGGAGGATTGGAGCCGACGGCTGGGGATCCCTTTAGAGGAGCTGCAGCAGATCCTGCGGCAGGGGGAAGCGGCCAAAAAGCGCATGGTGGAATGCAACCTGCGCCTGGTGGTGTCGATTGCCAAGCGCTACCGCAACCGCGGCTTGCCGTTCCTGGATCTGATTCAAGAGGGCACCATTGGCCTCACCCGCGCCGTGGAAAAATTTGATCCCACGCGGGGGTACAAGTTCTCCACCTACGCCACCTGGTGGATCCGGCAGAGCGTGAACCGCGGCATCCAAAACAAAGGGCGCCTGATCCGGCTGCCCGCCCACATGTACGAGAAGGTCTCCCAGGTGAAGCGGCGCTACCGCGAGCTGTCCGCTGAGAAGGGATCCCGGCCTGCCGCAGAGGAAGTTTTCGATTCGCTGGATATTGGCGACAACTACCGCGAACTGATCACCCGCCACATGGCCGAGATCCGATCCCTTAATGTAGGGGTAGGCGACGAGGACGGCACCGAGCTGCAGCACTTTATCCCTGACGAGGACAACGATCCCATCGAACATCTGAATCGGGTTGCCCATTGCGAGGAAGTGCGCGCCCTGGTGAGCCAACTGAGCGAACGCGAGCAGCAGGTAATTGTGGCCCGCTATGGGCTGGATGGGTCGAAGGGCCTGACGTTGCGGGAGATTGGGGAGCACATCGGTCTTTCGCGGGAGCGAGTCCGGCAAATTGAGCGGCGGGCCCTGCGGAAATTGCGGCGGCTACAGCAGGAATACTCCACCCCCAAGGCCGGCAGACAGCTCAACTCCCCAAGCTAACTGGAGCCTGCCCTCTGTAGAACGGCTTCTTCACCACTTCAGCAGGACGGCGCTGGCCCCGAATCTCAATCTCTAGCCGGGATCCCACCTTAGCCCAAGTTGAATCCACATATCCCAGGCCGATGCCATAGCCCAAAGTGGGAGAATGGGTGCCGCTGGTTACCCGGCCGATCGGCTCAGGGGAGTTGGGAGCGTAGATGGCATAGCCGCGGCGGGGAATGGCTCGCTCCAACAGCCGAAACCCCACCAGACGGCGCGGGATCCCTTGCTGGCGTTGGCTTTCGAGGGCAGGCTTGCCGATGTAGTCCCCTGGATTGCTGACCAACCAGCCCAGGTCGGCTTCCAGGGGGGTGGTGCTCTCATCTATGTCTTGCCCGTAGAGACAGAAAGCGGCCTCCAGGCGCAGCGTATCGCGGCAGCCCAGTCCACAAGGCTGTACCCCCGCCTGCACCAGTTGCTCCCAGAGCCAAAGCCCGTCGGCAGGGCCGAGCAGGAGCTCAAAGCCATCCTCTCCGGTGTAGCCGGTGCGGGCCACAAAGACCCCTGCCCCTGAGGATCTCTCTTTTCGAGTCGCAAACTGCCCGTGTTGAAACCGGCGCAAAGCCCTCAGGGATCCCGCCAAAAAAGGCTGCAAAACCTCTTCGGCTGCCGGCCCCTGCACCGCCAGCAACACCTGAGACTCGGTGTGATCTTGAAGTTCCAGGCCGGGGATCCCCTGCTGATGGAGCCACTCCCAGTCCTTTTGGCGGGTGGCCGCGTTGACGATCAGGCTCCAGTGCTCCAGCTCGCCTTCTGGTGGGTGCCGGTAGAAGATGACATCGTCCACAATGCCCCCTAGGGGGTTTAGCAAAACCGTGTAGCGAGCGGATCCCACCGCCACAGCGCCCAGATCGCTGGGCACCAGACGGCTGAGGTGGGATCCCAGCTCCGGCCCCCAGAGGTCGAACTTGCCCATGTGGGAGATGTCGAAGACGCCTGCCCGCTCCCGCACCGCCCGATGCTCGGCCACCACCCCCTGATACTGCAGCGGCATTTCCCAGCCGGCAAAGGAGACAAACCGCGCCCCCAAGGCTTGGTGCAGGGGAAACAGGGGGGTGCGTTGCAGGGGAGTTGAGCTCATCCACGGATCTCTAGGAGTCAAGGACTAGAATAAACGCAACGTCGCCCATTTCTTGGAGCTCGTCCCATGCGTCTTCTCCACACCATGATCCGCGTTGGCAACCTAGAGCGCTCCTTGCAGTTCTACTGTGACGTTCTGGGGATGCACTTGCTCCGCAAAAAAGACTACCCCAGCGGGGAGTTCACGCTGGCCTACGTGGGCTATGGCGACGAATCGGAAACGGCGGTGCTCGAGCTAACCTACAACTGGGGTACCGACCACTACGAGCTGGGCAACGGCTACGGCCACATCGCCATCGGCGTCGAGGATATCTACAGCACCTGTGAGGCTATCAAAGCCCGCGGCGGCAAAGTGGTGCGCGAGCCCGGGCCCATGAAACACGGCAGCACCGTGATCGCCTTTGTCGAGGATCCCGATGGCTACAAAATCGAGCTGATCCAGATGGGATCCCTGCAGGAGCAGGGTGCCGCCCCCGAAAGAACAGCTGCCGCCTCTGCCTAAACTTGCCAGAAGCGGATCCCCCACCTAGTTGGCGGATCCCCCCACCGTCAACTGGCCCAAGACGTTGATGTCGAAGGTGAAGTTGATCGTCACCGAGTTGCCTTCATAGGCCTCAGGCAGGGGCAAAAAGGGCGCCGCCCGCTGAATTGCTGTCAGCGCTGCGTCGTCGGTTTGTTGGCTGCCGGAAGTGCGGGCCAGGCGAATGCTCTGCAGCTCGCCCCCCCGGCCCACTGTAAAGATCACCACTGTGCGGCGGGAGGTGCCGGTCTGGCCAGGGATCCAATTCTGCTCCACTTTGCGTTGCAGAGCTGCCAGCCAAGGGCCCCAGTCCACATTGGCCCGCGCCGCCACGCTGGGGGGGTTGGGAGCCGATTGGGTGGGGTTGGCCAAGCCGCTGGCTCCTCTGCCCTGGATCCCGGCCCCATCACTGGGAGCGGAAGCGCTGAGGGGCGGCCCCAACTGGGAAGCATCGGAGGGCCGCTCGGCAGGGAGAACCTCCGTCGGCGGTTGGGGAGCAGGCGCAACAGGCTGCAATTGGCTGGGATCCGAGTCCCGCTCCCTGGGCTGCACGGGTAGAGGCTCGGCAGTGGGGGGGCGGGTGGGAGCCGGCGGAGCAGGGGGAGCAGCCGCCACCGGTGGCGGAGTCTGGGTGGGAGTGGGTCGGGGAGCTGGGGTGGGCGGAGGCGGCGCTGCAGTCGGCGTTGCAGTGGGCCGAGGAGGAGCCGGAGGCGCAGTTGGCGTAGGGGGTGGGGTAGATCGAGGAGTGGCCAGAGCAACTTCCGCCGGAGCAGGGGGTGGAACAGGGGCAGGCGGCTGCGGTTGCGGCGGCTGGGGTTGCGGCGGAGGAGGTGGGGGAGCCTCCTGGCGAGGAGCAGCCTGGGATTGGGGTGGACTGCCCTGAGAAGGGGGGGCTTCCGCCCGCTCGCCCCCATCGCGGGAATCCACTTCCGAAACCAGCTCTGCTTCTTCCGGCGGCTTGAGATCTTCTGGCTCTAGCAGGATAAACTCAATGGCCTCTTGTTCTTGCTGGCGAAGTGGCCAAAATCGACTCCAGTAGAGCAAGGCCAGCAGCGCCAGCACGTGCAGCAGCAAGGACAGCGCCACCATCCAAAAAAAGTCGCGCGCCTCTTCCTCGCGGCGGCGCTGTTCAACCCAGATGCTGGTCATGACCAAGCTTGCCCCTTCTTACAAACCTCTCAACACACCGAGTTCTCTTGCTGCAGACTCGGCCAAAGGACTCCGTCTCGCTGACGCGAGAGTGCTCCGCACTGCTGGCGCAAGCAGATTACACGCTAGCTAGTGTTATAGCATCCGAGCGGTTGGGCTTCCTGCGCAAAGGCGTACAGTCGGCATTCCACCTGGCAGCAGCCGTTCTAAAATCGCCTACCTTGATAAAGAGCGGAGATCCCGATTTGCAGGAGAGCCCATGGAACCCATCTGCTTTCATCTGGCCTTTCCGGTTGCCGATCTTGCCTTGGCCAAGGCCTACTACGGCGAGGGCTTGGGCTGCGAGGTCGGTCGAGAAACCCCTGCCGCCGTCATCTTGAACCTGTATGGCCATCAACTGGTGGCCCACCTCACCCAGGAAAAGCTGACGCCCCAGCGGGGCATCTACCCCCGCCACTTTGGCCTGATCTTCCCTGCCCAGGCAGATTGGCAGGCGCTGGCCGAGCGGGCCCGCACGCGGGGATTGCTTTTCTATCAGGAGCCACGCTGGCGCTTTGTCGGCACCCCCCTGGAGCACGGCACCTTCTTTTTGCAGGATCCCTTCTACAACCTGCTGGAGTTTAAGTACTACCGCTACCCTGCCGCCATTTTTGGAGAGCGGGAATGGGCTTTGGTCGGGGATACTGCTTTCCATCCCTCAGGCCAACAGCTTCCGGATCGCTCTCCCAGCAGTGCGTAGCAAACGGGAGGAACACCTTGGCCACTCAACCCCTACACTCTAGCCCTGGGCGCGGCCCCATTTGGCAGATGGATTTCAACGCCGTCCCACTGCGGGATGGGCAGGGGCGGCGGGTTTGGGAGCTGCTGGTCTGCGATGCCAGCGGCCAGTTGCGCCAGGCCAAGTACTGCAGCAACCAAGAGGTCAATAGCACCTGGGTAGCCCAACAGTTGCGCGGCTATCTGGAGGCAGCCCCCCAGCCGCCTGCAGCCATTCGCGTCTTCCGAGCCCGCATGAGCTCCATCTTGCAGCGGGCCTGCAACGCCGCCGGGATCCCCATGCTGCCCAGCCGTCGGGTCTATGCCCTCAAGGCCTGGATGCGAGAGCGGGCAGAGCAGGTTTACCCCCAAGAAACCCAGTTCACCTACAGCCCTGAGCCCCCTGTAGAGCCGGAGCCGCCGGATCCCATCCCCCTGCCGGATAAGTTGCAGGGGGAGCGCTGGGCGTTCGTGACGCTGCGGGCCAGGGATCTGCGGGAAGCCGAGACCTGGCCAATGGAATTCGGCGAGCTGTTCCCGGTGAACTGGGAGGCCTGGGCGCCGGACACGATCATTCCCGGCTTGGTGATTGCCTCGCGGCGGGCTTTGCCCATAGCAGCTTGGCTGAGCGGTATGGAGCCTGCTTATTTGCATGTTGCCGAGGGACGGCTGCTGTTCGAGGCTGGCCTCAACGATTGCTATCTGTTTGCGCAATTAAAAGATGAAAAGCTGCGGGCGGAGGCAGAAGGCTTTGCCCAGCGACAACGCCAAGCCCAAGGGATCCATTTCCTTGCCATCCAGAGCGATTTCCGGGCCCAGTCCTTCGCCGGCTTTTGGCTGATGCAGTACCCTCTCTAGAACAGTTGTCGGCCTGTCTGCCCCGCCACTCGCTCCGCCCCAGTTGCCTGGGCAGCCCGCAAACCCTTGCGTGAATCCTCAGGCTAGCTATGTTTGCGAGGCAACACAAAAATGGTATCAACGCCTCTGCGAGCGCCTCGCCAAAACCCGCAAAGGCTGATTCTTTCGTTGACCCGCTCGATGCCTTGCGCCACAAGGCTTTCAGGCCTCTCACCCCCCCTCTTCGGGGCCCTTTTTTGCCACCTTCGACCGACCCCCTCGCAAATAGGCCTTGCATTCCTTGCCCTGCTTGGGTTTAATAGGGGTAGAGTTCCCCCTTCGGGGGGATCCCTAGAAATTGGAAACAACCCCAAAGAAGATAGTAGACATGTCTTCCTCCTATTGGCAGTTCCCCCTTCGGGGGGATCCCTAGAAATTGGAAACGTGCCGTTAAAATCTGCACCCAATCCTCGTCAATAATCCCGTTCCCCCTTCGGGGGGATCCCTAGAAATTGGAAACAGGGTACGAGCTGCGGTTCTTGCCTGCCCCTAGGAAGATTAGTGTTCCCCCTTCGGGGGGATCCCTAGAAATTGGAAACACGGGACTTAGGCATGTTTAGTGTAAGTTAAACTATGTTCCCCCTTCGGGGGGATCCCTAGAAATTGGAAACATTCACCTTGCGCCGTAAGATCGCATCCGCAGCGTTTAAGTTCCCCCTTCGGGGGGATCCCTAGAAATTGGAAACGCCCAGGGAGTTTAAGAACTCCCGGGCTTGCTTTAGCCACGCGTCCTCAAGTTCCCCCTTCCGGGGGATCCCTAGATAGGGTGTAGGTTGGCCAAGTAAGCGGCTCCCCCTTCCTTGGGGGGAAACTAGCAGCGGGGATCCCCAGGTGTTGAACATGCGCTTTGCGTTTTGCCGATACCGGCGGCCTTTCCGCCAGCCCTTGCGCACGCGCTACGGCCTGTGGTCTATCCGCGAAGGGATCCTGGTTCGGCTGACGGACGCGGAGACGGGAGGTCAGGGCTATGGGGAGATTGCCCCCATCCCCTGGTTGGGCAGCGAGACCGTAGAGGAAGCGCTGGCATTTTGTCAGCAGTTGCCCCCTGAGCTGTCGGAAGCAGAGATCGAGAAGATCCCGGCAACCTTGCCCGCCACGCGCTTTGGGCTGGAATGCGCCTGGCTGGCCTGTCGGGATCCCGGCTGGCTGGCAAGGGATCTCTCCGGGCTTTCCTGGTGTGGGCTTTTTGGGAAAACCCCACCCTCAGGTTCCTACCCCGCCTACAAGGTCAAGGTGGGGGTGGAGCCTCTCGAGCAGGAGGTGAAAAAGCTAGAAAGCTGGCTGGAGCAGTTGCCCGCAGGATCCTGCTTGCGCCTGGATGCCAATGGGGGGCTGAGTCTGGAAGGGGCGCGGCGCTGGCTGGCCCTCTGTGACCGGATCAACCAAGAGTGGCCAGGCAAGATTGAGTTTTTCGAGCAGCCCTTGCCACCAGCGCAGCACGCCGATCTAAGCCGGCTGAGCTGGGAGTTTCAGACTCCCATTGCCTTGGATGAGTCCGTGGTTGGGCTGGAGCAGTTGCAAGCTGTCCACCAAGCCGGCTGGAAAGGGATCCTGGTGGTCAAGCCCTCCTTGGTTGGCTCCTGCCTTGCCCTTAGGGACTACCTCAGGCAACACCCTAGCCTAGATTTGGCCTTCTCCTCCGCCCTGGAAACGCCCATCGGCGCTTGGCATGGCCTAGTTTGGGCGGGATCCCTGCAGGCAAAAACAGCCCATCCCAGAGCCTTGGGATGGGGGGTGGGGGAGTTTTTCCAGGAAGGGGATCCCCTCACCCTGATCACGCTCTCAGCCCAGGAGCGGGCAGCCCTGATGCAGGCGGTGTGGGAGCGCCACAGCCAGCCCTAGACGGCGGCGGCTTGCTTGGCCCGTTCCTGCCGCAGGTAGGCCTGGATAAAGTGCATCAGCTCCTCCGGTTCGCCATTCATAAACGCCTCGACATTGTAGGTTTCGGCGTTGGTGCGGTGGTCTTTGATCAACTTGTAGGGATCGAAAGTGTAGGTGCGAATCCGACCCCCAAAGCCCTGGGTCACCATCTCACCCCGGATCTCGGCCAGCTTTTGCCGGCGCTTTTCTTCCTCAAGCTCGATCAGCTTCGCCTTCAGGATCTGGATGGCCCGCTCCTTGTTTTGCAGTTGGGAGCGCTCTTCGGTGCAGCGCACGGCAATGCCGGTGGGCTTGTGGATAACCCGCACCGCCGTTTCCACCTTGTTGACGTTTTGGCCCCCTGCCCCGCCGGAACGAGAAGTCTCGAACTCCAGATCCTCCATCCTCAGCTCGAACTCATTGTCCTCCTCCAGGATAGGCATGACCTCAACGCCGGCAAAGCTGGTCTGGCGCTTGCCGTTGGCGTTAAAGGGGCTGATGCGCTCCATGCGGTGGTTGCCCTTCTCGGCGGAAAGATACCCGTAGGCATAGGGGCCTTCAATCAGCAGGGTGGCCGACTTGATGCCGGCCTCTGCCCCTTGCGAGTATTCCGAAAGCGTGACCTTGTAGCCCTGGTTTTCCGCCCAGCGGGTGTACATCTTCAGGAGCATCTCCGCCCAGTCTTGGGCATCGGTTCCCCCCGCGCCAGCGGTGATGGTGAGGATGGCGCCGTTTTTGTCGTAGGGGCCCGAAAGCAGTTGCCGCAGCTCCCATTGGCCGAGCTCCCGCTCCACCGCCGCCAGGGATCCGGACACTTCGGCCAACAGCTCCGGGTCCGGGTCTTCTTGCAGCAGCTCCAAGGCGCTGGCAGCATCCTCTAGGCGATCCTTCCAGCGGTGGATTTGATCCCAGGAGGCCTTGAGGCTGTTGAGCTGTTGCAGGTGGCGGCGGGCCGCCTCGGCATCGTTCCAAAACTGCGGCTGCGCTGCTTCCTGCTCCAAAATGGCGATCTGCTGCTCCAGGTGGGGCAGGTCAAAGATAGTCCTGAGCACTGCTCAGGCGCGAGGTGAGCGATTCTAGGGTGCGTCTCAGATCGGCCAGTTCCATAGAGAGCATCAAGAGAGAGCATCAAGCTGCGCTTCGGCTCTCATCCTAGCCTGTAGGCTGGCAATTCAACCAAGGGATCCAGCTCTTTTGCAGGTTTGCTGCAACACTGTGAACCGCATTCCTGGCCAATTGGGTGATCCCGCGCCGGCTCTAGGACGCGACAGAGCGGCCTTGGGCGATGGCTTTTGCCGAAGGATCCCTGTCGGAGCACCTCAAGCCCGTAGCAGAATGGAAAATCTTGTTTCGGAGGCCGCTATGCTGAGGGTCTTTTCCTTGCTTTCCGGACTGGTTCTGGCTGGGGGGGTGGCTGCTTTGGCCATCACCAATCCCACCCCGGAAGAGTACGGAGCCTACGCAGGAGACCAATTGGCTGCCTATGCTACACGGGAATACTGCGCCCAGATCCCAGCTTTTTTGCCCACCCTCATTGAGGAATGTCACGCCCTTGTGCAACAGCTGCAACCAGAGCTGGTGGAGCTGTTTCTGCGCCAGACCCGCCGGCAAAACTTCATCCTCTTCAGCCTCTACAGCACCGATTTGTCGTTGCTTAACTTTGGCCCGCTGGGGATCTCCCTGCCCACCTACCACTTTGAAACCTTGGCCGTGGCAGGGCAATTCTATACCTATGAGATCCGCGAGGGCAAAACCACTCCCCAAAAGGGCTAAACCTGGGCCTGCTCCAACAGCGCTTGCAATTCCTCCAGGGCTGCCTGGGCCGACTGCGCCTGCTGGTAAAGGGATTGCACCATCTCGGCGCTGGCCTGAGCCGATTGCAGGGTGGATTGGCTTTGGCGTTGGATGCGCTCTGCCAAGCCGCGGATGCGGTTGCTGGCTTCGGTGGTGCGCCCCGCCAATTTGCGGATCTCCTGGGCAATGGCACCAAAACCGCCGCCCCCACCCCTGCGGTTGGCCTCCACAGCCGCATTAAAGGAGAGCAGGCGAATATAGCCTGCCACCTCTACGATCAAGTCAACGATGGTGTTGATTTCTTTGAGCTCGCGGGAGAGCTCCCGGTTGCTGTCGGCAATGTCCTGAAATAGGCGGCGCACCGCCTCTACCCCGGCAAAGGTGGCGGCAAAGGTGGATTTGCCCTTTTCCGAGAGCACCGAGCTGATCTCGATGATGCGGGCGTTGAGGCGGGCCAGCTCTTCCGAGCGCTGCTGGGCTTGGCGCCGCTCCCGATCCAAAGCCAGGTTTTGGCTGAGGATCTCGGCTTTTTGCCGCTCCAGATCGCGGGCATACTGAAGGCTGCGGTTTTTTTCCTGCTCCAGCTCGGCCAGGATCCGTTTCATCTCCTCCTGCTGTTCTTCGAGCTTCCGCTGGGTGGCTAGATGTACCTGGGACTGAGCCACCAACAACACCGGCACATCCAAAAGGCGGTAGTCTTGCGGGCCAATTTGCACCACCACCGGGTCGTAGATGGTTTCTTGGGGCCGCTGGAAGGCCTGGCTGGCCGCTTGCAACACATCGCAGTCGCCGGACAGAAGGAGAAAACCCCGGCCATGGAACTCCACCATCGAGCTGATGGGCCGCTTCAAAAACACGTCTAGGCCGTAGGGCTTGCTCAGCATCCACTCCAAAATGGCGCGCCGGGTCAGCATCCCCTGCACTTGTGACCGCTCATCCAACACGATCACCCCCGAAAGGCTGCTGTCATCCTCTAGGCGGCGCACCACGTTCTCGCAAGGGGTGGACTCGCTCACCTGAAAGTCCACCAGGGCCAGATCGCGCAGCTTGGTGTGGATCGAGAGGGTGGGAGTGGGCGGATTGGTCAGGGTAGCCATCACAGGGATCCTCGGCGCAGCTTGGGTCGAGACAGGTAGCCAGTAGATGTGCTATGTATTGGGAAACACACAAAAGTGGCTCTGGTCGGCTTGCCAGGAGACTACTGCCGACTGCATTTAGTTTGCCTTGGGATCTCGTTCCCTGGCTACGGTCGCAGGCTGGGGATCGGTTGAAAAAAAAGACAAAGGCGGGTTTTTCCCGTTGCCGAGTGGGGATCCCGGCAAGAGGGGATACTCCAAATCCGCGATTTGGCCGGCTCTGAGCTCAGCGAGGCTCTTGGTAGCGGTGGTAGATCTCTAGAATTTCACTGCGGCCACGGTTAAAAGCTGCCACCACTTGAGGATCGAAGTGGCTACCGCTTTGGCTTTCCACGAAGCGAAAGATATCTGACAGATCCCAAGCTTCTTTGTAGGGGCGGCGGCTGGCCAAAGCGTCGAAGACATCGGCCAAAGCCACGATCCGCCCTTCCAGCGGGATCTCTTCTCCCTTAAGGCCCCGCGGGTAGCCGCTGCCGTCGAACTTCTCGTGGTGGGTGAGGGCAATGATGGCGCTTTTTTTCATCAGCTCCGAGTCCGATTTACTGAGGATCTCGTAGCCAATCTCGGGGTGGCGGTTCATAATTAGACGCTCTTCGGGGGTGAGGGGGCCTGGCTTCCGCAAGATGGCATCCGGGATCCCGATTTTGCCCACATCGTGCAGGGGGCTGGCATAGAAGATCAGCTCTTGTTCATGGCTGGAGAGGCCCAACTGTTTGGCAATGCTGCGGGAGTAGTGGCTCATCCGCTTGAGGTGAAAGGCGGTGTCTTGATCCCGGTATTCGGCAGCCTGGGCTAGACAGAAAATCGTTTCCAGGTGAGCGGCTTTCAGCTCTTCCCGCAAGCGCACATTTTGGTAGGCAACCGCCGCCTGGGAAGCCAGGGCTTCTGCCACCCGGACTTCCAGCTCAGAAAACGGCTGGCTCCAGTCAGCCACCTGGTTGGGCGCTAGGTTGGCAGGGCGATCCGGCCTGAGACGGTTCAAGAGTTGCAGGGCGCCAAGGATATTTCCTGAGGGATCCCGCATCGGCACCGTGAGCAAAGAGCGGGTGCGGTAGCCGGTCTGCTGATCGACTTGGGAGTTGAAGGCATAGGGCAAGCCCGCTGGCAAGCGATAGACGTCCGGCAGATTCAAGCTCTCCCCGGTGAGCACCACATAGCCCACAATGCTAGAAGGAGTAAGGGGTAGGCGCAGATCCTGCAGTTCCTCGTTGCGCTTGACTACAAAAAAGCGCAACTCCTCCCCTTCGCGGATGAACAGGCTGGCGCCATCGCAACCCGTCAGCTCGCGGGCTTGGGCAACAATCAGTTCCAGCAGGCGCCTTAAATCCGTTTCCGAAGAAAGGGCGATCCCCACTTGGATCAGCCGCTGACTCAAGCGCAAGGCAGCAACGGCCTCGAATTCAGCTTCGCCAAGACAGAGATCGAAGGCAGCAGGCCCATGGGACATAACCTGTCCTCCACCGGGTTACGAGTGTTCTCAGAAGCGTTCCTAATGGAGCGATGTCAGAGCTCTAGCAGGGATCCTGCCGCTGCTCCGATGAGGCTAGGGCCGCCTATCCAAAGGAACTCTGCTACTCTACTTTACCTAGGGAGGCAAGAGACGCTGTGACCCAGGTCAAGACCCAGCCGCCAGAGGAGGTTGCCCTCCAGCTCATCGTTGGCCTGGGCAATCCTGGCCCGCAGTATGCCAACACCCGGCACAACTGCGGCTTTATGGTGGTGGACCGGCTAGCGGAGCGCTGGCGGATCCCGTTGGCTTTGGAAAAGCGGTTCCAAGGTAGCTACGGAGAAGGTTTTGCCCTGGGGGGCAAGCGGCGCCTGCTCAAGCCGGAGACCTACATGAATCGCTCTGGCGAGGCGGTGCGGGCGGTGTTGGATTGGTACAAGTTGGATCCTGCCTCGGTTCTGGTGGTGTACGACGATATGGACTTGCCCCTGGGTCGCCTGCGGCTGCGGGGATCTGGCTCCGCCGGCGGACATAACGGCATGAAGTCTGTCATTGAGCACTTGGGCAGCGAAGCCTTCCCCCGCTTGCGCCTGGGCGTGGGCAAGCCCAAAGGCCACCAAGACAGGGTTGGGCATGTTTTGGGGAGCTTTGAACCCGCTGAGCAGGCAGTGCTGGACCGGGTTCTAAGGGCGGCAGTGGCAGCGGTGGAGTGTTGCTTGCAAGAAGGATTGAAGACGGCCATGAACCGCTTCAACCCTTTGGATTTCTCTGGGCCAGATCGGCAAGATCAGCCAGCTCCTCTCAACCCAGCCAAGACTGCGCCCGGAGAAAGCTGATGCCGGGATCCCGCCCCGCTGTCTGACTAAGCAAAGTCGCCTCATCAAGGACTGCGTCCGGCCACGCGATCTTCCACCCGCGGCAATTCCTCAGAACCGCCTGGCCGCGTCAGGGAGTCGGCTTCCCCAGTGGCAGGAGAGGGCAAGGATCCCTCCAGGTTGCTACCGATCCCTCGCCAAGCCAGAGAACCGGAGGCTTCGGCGGCCTGAGCGCACAGCTTGGCGCGCAGCTCTGCCTCCTGCTTGGGCTTGAGATAAAGGTTCTCCAGCAGCACCGCCATACCGGCTACCCAGGGGGGCGCGATCACCGCCCCAACAATGCCCAACAACTGAGTGCCCCCCAGCACCGCCAGCAATTGATACAAGGGCTTCACCCGCACCGAGGATCCCACCAACAAGGGATCCAACACATAGGTTTCCAGGTTTTGCACGGCAACGTACAGGATCAGCACCCACAAAAAAGTCCAGCCCCCTTGGACGATGGCCACCACCAAAGCCGGCAGGGATCCCAAGACTGGGCCGATAAAGGGAATCAGATTGGTAAACCCGGCGATTACCCCCAGCGCCAGCGCAAACTCCGACAGGCCCAAAAAGCGGAGCGAGACGGCAATCATCACCCCCAAAATGGCCGAGACCAAGACCCGCCCCTGGATGTAGCCCCCCATACGTTGCGCCATCGGCTGCACCTGCTGGGCCAACCGCTCATTCCAGGGGTAGGGGAACAGCTCCACCAGGCCCTGCACCAGGTCAGAGCCGCTCACCAGCATATAACCGGAAATGAAGAGGGTCAGCACTACGGTCAACAGGCCGCCCAGCAGACCGCGGGTGAAATCGAAGGACTGCACCAGCAACTGTTGTCCTGAGCGAACTGCCCAGTTCATCAGCGACTGCGGATCCAGCAACTGGTTCAAGTAGTCCAGCGCCGCCGGATCCACCCCTGCCAGATCGGCAATCCAGGTGTCTGCTAACAGTTGGAGCCGCTCCAGGTAAGAGGGCAACCTTGCTAGCAGCCGCTGGGTCTGGGTCACCACCGTCGGACCCATGAGCAGAGCCAAGCCGGCAATCCCGGCAATGAAACTCAGATAAACCACCACCACCCCCAGCCAACGGGGGATCCGCATCCGCTCCGCCAGATCCACCAGGGGAGCCAGCGCCGCCGCCACCACCACCGCGATCATCACAGTTACCACCAGGTTGCGCAGTTGCCACAGCAACAGCAGCAGCATCCCTGTGGCCACTACCAGGGCTATGGAGGAGACGGAGAGGGTCAGCTGTCTTCGGCTCATCATCTGGCTGGGCTCTCTTCAAGGGGGGCGTTTCAGTCCCCCGGGGTAACAGACGGCTCTACCATCCTGGCCTGGCTTAGCCGAACTTGCCAAACGCCCCTTGCCCAAAGACGCCAAACCCGCAACCTCTCTACTCAATAGCCCAGACAAAGATCCGCAGCAGAAAACCAGCTAGCAGTGGAGTTACCGCAACAGTTCCATCCGTACTGCTTCTACATATTCCAGCAGCTCTGGGGATCCTCTGCCTGCAGCCTGCCACAGCGTCAAAGCACGGCCCAGATCGGCAGCGGCACCGGCCCTATCCTCTCCCTGATAGGCGCGTGCCATGCCGCGGTGGTAGTAGCCCTCGGCTTGCTGCGGCTGCACCTCGATAGCTCGGCTGAAATCCTGAACGGCCAAGTTGAAGTCGCAAATGCTGGCCCACATCAGGCCGCGATGGACATAAGCATCGAAAAGATCGGCAGAGCTTTGGTTTTGCTTGGCCAGCTCGATGGCCAGGTGCGACACATCAAACGCCGATTCCAGATGTCCCTGTTCGGCCCAGATGCGAGAGCGCAACAAGTGGAGTTGGGGGTTGCGATAGGCAATGCGATCCAGAGGGGACAAAGTTGCCAAAGCCTGCTGCAGCTCCCCAAAATACTCGTGTTGTATTCTGGCCTTGAGCAAGTAAGCTTCAGGCAAATAGGGATCCAAAGCAATGGCAATGTCCAGATCCTGTAGCGCTCTGCGCATCAGGTGATCAACGACAGCCGCCTGCTCCGGCTCGGGCAAGGCCAGGGGATCGCTCTGCAACCGATCCCAGAAGTATTGAGCCCGCTGCAGATAGAGCTGCGCGTTCCCCGGCTCTTGTTCCAGAAACTGAGCTAGCCGCGCCAGATAGACGCGATCCAAGTGAAAACGCTCGCCAGCCTGGGTGGAAAGAGGGATCCCCCGCTGCGCCAGCAACTGATGCGCCTGAGAGCGCTGCTCAAGCTGCCGTACTTGGGCTTGCAGTTGGGCTTGTTGCCTGAGCAGGAGCTCAGGATCGGGTTCATCGGCAAATGCCGTCACTTGAACACTCTGCGCTGGCGCCGAGGCAACTTCAGGGACAGCGCCCCGTCCCTTGCGCAGGGAAGCCAACCAGCCGCATTCGCCGCTCAAACACAGCCAAGACAGCAAACCCAAAAGCGCCGATCCGGACAACAAAAGACTGGGCCTCAGCATGGATCCCACCCCACGAAATAGCTTGAAAAAAGAGTTGCCTCTAAGCTAGTTCGCCACAGCCGCAGTGTCCAGACTTTCGGCAATGCCCGTCCTGCGCCACCACTCGGAAACTCCCCCCAGGGGATCCTGCCGCCGGCCAGATCGACCAACTCCACGCGACGATTCTTTGCTGGCTACAGGAGCTGAGAGCCCCACACGGGATCCATGAGGCAACTGGGGCAGAGGAAGAGACAAAAGCCTTGCCGTCAGGTAAGCGGGGCAACCCCACCCGTCCATACGGTGGGGTAGTTTATGAGAGTTAGACAACCAGGTTAACCAGCTTCTTCGGCACCACAATGACCCTCTTCGGCGTCATCCCTTGCAGATACCTCTGCGCCGCCTCCGATTGCAGAGCCAGCCGCTCCTGCTCCTGGGGCGTGACATCGGCAGGGGCTTCAAAGGAGCCGCGCAGCTTGCCGTTGACCTGCACCACAATCGTTACCGTATCGGCCACTAGGGCCGCCGGGTCATAGGTAGGCCAAGCCTGGCGATGCACTGAGTCGGTGCCGCCCAGGGCCTGCCACAGCTCCTCAGCCATGTGGGGGGCAAAGGGGGCTAGGAGCAAGACCAAGGTGCGGATCCCTTCCGCATAGACTGGCGAGTCCGGGATCTCGGCTTCAGCCAGGGCGTTGCTCAGCTTCATCAGCCCAGCAATGGCAGTGTTGAACTGGTACTCCTCCAAGTCCTCGCTGACTTCTTTGATGGCCGTGTGCACGGCGCGGCGCAGATCCCTTTCCGCTTTGGTCAGGGATCCTGCTTCAACCTTGGCCTGCAGCAGCTCGGCGGCTTTGCCCTGCAAGGACTCCGTCCCGCTACCGCGAACAACAAACTCGTACACCTGCCGCCAGACGCGGTTGAGAAAGCGAAACTGCCCTTCCACATCGGCATCGTCCCACTCCAAGTCCTTTTCCGGCGGCGCCTTGAAGAGGATGAACATGCGGGCTGTGTCTGCCCCGTAGTTGGCCAGCACCTCTTCCGGATCCACGCCGTTGCCCTTGGACTTGGACATAGTTGCGTAGATAACCTGCAGGGGCTCGCCGGTTTCCGGATCCCGCGGGTCGTTGGGATCCTTGACCAATGCAGTAGGGATCCAGCGATCCTTGCCGGACTTGTTGGGGTTGTAGTAGGTGCGCGCCTGCACCATCCCCTGGGTTAGCAGGCGGGAGAAGGGCTCATCGAAATTCAACAACCCCAGATCCCGCAGCACTTTGGTGAAAAAACGGGAGTAAAGCAGGTGCAAGATGGCGTGCTCGATGCCGCCCACGTACTGATCTACCGGCAGCCAGGCGTTGACCAGATCCTTGCGGAAGATCTCGCGGTCGTTGCGGGGATCGCTAAAGCGCAGGAAATACCACGAGGAGCAGATAAAGGTGTCCATCGTGTCCGTCTCGCGGCGGGCGTCGGCACCACAGGCGGGGCACTTCACCTTTACCCAGTCCTCCAACTGGGCCAAGGGGGATCCCCCTCGCCCCGTCAGCTCCACATCCTCGGGCAACAGCACCGGCAGATCCTCCTCCGGCACCGGCACAATGCCGCAGTGGGGGCAGTGGATGATGGGAATGGGGCAGCCCCAGTAGCGCTGTCGCGAGATGAGCCAATCCCGCAGGCGGTAGTTGACCTGCCGTTCTCCCAGCCCCTGCTCTTCTAGCCAGGCGATGGCCCTTTCTACACTTTGCCCCGGGCCTTTGCCCACCGGGATCCCGTCCAGGGGGCCGGAGTTGATCAACACCCCCTCCCCCGTCCAGGCCGCCTGCAGATCTTCAGCACTCGTCACCCCCCCTTGGGGCGGCTGCACCACCAGCTTGATGGGCAGGCCGAACTGGCGGGCAAACTCAAAGTCCCGCTGGTCGTGGGCGGGCACGGCCATGATGGCTCCTGTGCCGTAGCCCATGAGCACATAGTCGGCAATCCAGATGGGGATGCGCTCTTGGTTGACGGGGTTGATGGCGTAGGATCCCGTCCAGACGCCCGTTTTTTCGCGGTCTTCGGCGCTGCGCTCGATCTCGCTGCGGGCAGCGGCCTCGGCCCGGTAGGCCTTGACGGCAACCTCTTGCTCAGGGGTGGTGAGCTTCTCCACCAAGGGATGCTCCGGCGCCAGCACCATGAAGGTGGCTCCCCAGAGGGTGTCAGGCCGGGTGGTGAACACCGGCAGCTCCTCCCCTGTTTCGGTTTTGAAGACAACCCTAGCCCCCACCGACTGGCCAATCCAGTTCTCCTGCATGGTGAGCACCCGCTCCGGCCAGCCGGAGAGCTTCTCCAGGTCAGCCAGCAGTTGGTCGGCATAGGCCGTGATCTTGAGAAACCACTGCTTGAGGAGGCGCTTTTCCACCAGAGCTCCCGATCTCCAGGAGCGCCCTTCCGCATCTACCTGCTCGTTGGCCAAGACGGTCTGGTCCACCGGATCCCAGTTCACCGGCGCCTCCTTCTGGTAGGCCAGGCCCGCTTTGAAAAACTGCAGGAAGAGCCACTGCGTCCACTTGTAGTAGTCGGGGGCGCAAGTGGTGATCTCCCGCTCCCAGTCGTAGGAAAGCCCCAGCCGCTGCAGTTGATCCCGCATTTGGGCAATGTTCTGGTAAGTCCACTTGGCCGGCGGGATCCCCCGATCGATGGCGGCGTTCTCTGCCGGCAAGCCAAAGGCATCCCACCCCATGGGGTGCAGCACCGCGTACCCCTGCATCCGCTTGTGGCGGGCAATCACATCCGTGATGGTGTAATTGCGCACATGCCCCATGTGCAGGCTGCCACTGGGGTAGGGGAACATCGACAGGGCGTAGAACTTGCGACTTTCTGCTGTTAGCTCCGGCGTGCGATCCAGCCCAATTTCACGCCAGTGGGCCTGCCATTTCCTTTCAATGGCCTGGGGATTGTAGCGCGCGTCCACAGCTTAGGACTCCTGGAAAACCTTTTGCTCTGGGGAGCCTAGATACCAGCATTTTGGCATGCTTTGGCCGCTCCAGAAACCTCCAGGACCCCCTAGTAGGTTTCCTCGTTCCAGCGGCTAGCTTTCTTGAGCTCCTTCTGGAAGCTGCTCCAGTCTTGGCCTGCTTGTTGGGCTACGGCAGCCATGACGCTGTTGATGCCATCTTCCATCCCCTTGAGACCACAGATGTAGACGTAGGTGTTAGGTTTTTGCAGCATCTCCCACAGCTCGGCGCCGTACTCGGCCATGCGGTTTTGCACATACATCTTTTTGCCATCGGGGGTTTGCTGCTCGCGGCTGATGGCGTAGTCGACGCGCAAGCGGTCCCCATGCTCAGCTTTCCAGGCTTCCAGGTCGCCCCGATACAGCAGGCTGGAAGTGGTGGGTACCCCAAAAAACAGCCAGATCTTGCCTTGGTAGTTGGGATCCTCCTCGAGCAAATGCTTGATGAAAGCCCGAAAAGGAGCAATGCCCGTGCCAGTGGCAATTAAGATCAGGTTGGCGTTTGGATCCTCCGGCAGGAGGAACGTCTTCCCAGCCGGCCCCGTGATCATCACCTCATCCCCAGCTCGGAGATCGGTGAGGAAGCCCGAGCAGACTCCCACTCCCGGCTGGCCAGTTTCCTTATCCACGTATTCGGCCCGCTTCACACTCAGAGAAACGGTGCGCCCCTCGCCATCGTCGCCATAGCGGGTAGAGGCAATGGAGTAGAGGCGGGGCTTGTGGGGCTTGCCCTTGTCATCTACGCCAGGAGGAATAATGCCAACGCTTTGGCCCTCCAGGTAGCGGTAGTTGGGATCCGGCAGGCTGAGCACAATGTGCTTGGTCAGGCCGGGTGCCCCTTCCCCCACAAGGGAGTAGGTCTCTACACACTGGCCGATCAGGGGCGCGTTGGGACGGTACAGATTGACAACAACTTCTCGCTTTTGGGCGCTGGCAACCATAACGGCGATCTGCTCCTGGCAATGGGAGAAAACTCTCTAGCAAACACCTTAGCAGCCCGCCCGCCCGAAGGGAACTTGCCGGAGGGGAACACCCCAGGCCGATCCTGAGAAAGCCCGCCCGGAAAACTTCTCTTCTCCTCAGTCGTCGCCGGGAAACAGGCAGTTTTTGTTAAATTGTTCCTTGACGCCGCCCGCCTCTCTGGCCTCAAGCTCGGTTGTGGGGGAGCGTCTTGTGGTAATATGCAAGACCATAAAGAACAGTAACTTTTTTAGAGGCTTCCTCTCAGTTTTGCCCTGCCCATCCCCAAGGAGTTCCCATGGCAAGCAGTCCTGAACGTATTGTAATGATCGGTGTTGCCGGAGATTCTGGCTGTGGCAAGTCCACGTTCTTGCGGCGGTTGGGGGACTTGTTTGGCCGGGATCTCATTACCACCATTTGTCTGGACGACTACCACTCCTTGGATCGCTACCAGCGCAAAGAGAAGGGCATTACGGCGCTGGATCCCCGCGCCAACAACTTCGACCTCATGTACGAGCAGGCCAAGGCGCTCAAAAATGGCCAGAGCGTGATGAAGCCCATCTACAACCACGAGACAGGGCTCATTGACCCGCCGGAGCGGGTGGATCCCAGCCCCATCATCGTCTTGGAGGGCCTTCACCCCATGTACGACGAGCGGGTGCGGGAGCTGCTGGACTTCAAGGTCTATCTGGATCTGGCGCCGGAGATCAAGATTGCCTGGAAGGTGAAGCGGGACATGGCCGAGCGGGGCCACACCTATGAAGATGTGTTGCGCTCCATTGAGGCCCGCCGCCCCGATTTCGAGGCCTACGTCGATGTGCAGAAGCGCTATGCCGATGTAGTCATCGAGGTGCTGCCCACCAAGCTGCTGCCGGAGCTGGATCCGGAGCACAAGGTGCTGCGGGTGCGCATGATCCAGCGGGAGGGGGTGAGGTATTTCGACCATGTTTACCTCTTCGACGAAGGCTCCACCATCGACTGGATCCCTTGTGGCAAAAAGCTGACCTGCTCCTACCCAGGCATTCGCCTGCACTACGGCCCTTCCACCTACTTCGACCAGCCGGTTTCGGTGTTGGAAATTGACGGCACCTTCGACAAGCTGGAAGAGGTTATCTACATCGAGAACCACCTGAGCAACCTGTCGACCCGTTACTACGGCGAGCTGACGGAGCTGCTGCGCAAGCACCCGGAATATCCTGGATCCCGCAATGGCTCTGGACTCATCCAGGTAATCGTGGGCCTGAAGCTGCGGGCCCTCTACGAGAAGATTCAGGCGGAAGCCAAAGAGCTGGCGGTTGCTTCCTAAGGTTTGGCCTCTGCGTGAAGGGGATCCCTTGACCTGGCTCGGGCAGTTGGGCAAGCGGCGATAGGTGGCGATCCATGCAAGGGTTCCAGTTGGAAATCTGGCCGGAGGGAACAGCCTTTTTCCGGCGGGCGGTCGAGATCTGGCAAGAGCAGGCCGCGGCGGCCATCCGTCAACGGGGCCGCTTTACGGTGGCCTTGGCAGGGGGAAACACGCCACGGAAGTTGTATGCTGCTTTAACCCAGGCGCCGGGGATCCCTTGGCAGCAAACCTGGCTGTTCTGGGGGGACGAGCGCTACGTTCCCCCGGATCACCCCGAGAGCAATTACGGCATGGTACGGCGGATCCTGCTGGATACGGTCGGGGTTCCCGCCTCCCAAGTCTTTCCCATGCCCACCCACTCAGGAGATCCCTTACGGGATGCGGCGGAGTACGAGGCGACCCTGCAGCAGATTTTCGGCACCGAATGCCCTGCCTTTGATCTGATCTGGCTGGGAGTGGGAGAAGACGGCCACACGGCCTCCTTATTTCCCGGTACAGCCGCCCTGGAGGTGCAACACCGCTGGGTGACGGTGGGCCAAAAAGGGGAGGAGCCGCGCCTGACTCTGACCTACCCTGTCTTGAACAGGGCGGCTCAGGTGGTGGTTTTGGTAACGGGGGCCAGCAAAGCCGCGATCGTCAAGGAGGCGCTGACAACGGAGGCCCACCTGCCCTGCCAGCGCCTCAACCCCCAAGGACGGCTGCTATGGCTGCTGGATGCGGCGGCAGCGGCTGAACTGCCCCTGCCCGCGGTGGCCTTGCTCGGCTAGTCCGGCCAATTGCTGCCGAAAAAGCGCTGGCTGAAGATGGCGATTTGACCTGGATCACCGCTGCATCCCTTCCCTTCGAATTTGATGGGGGTAGTTGAGTTTGGAGCGCTGCCCCATGTCCATTCGACTCATTGTCGAATCGGTTCTCCAGAGCACCTACCTCAGCCGCCGCCAAGAATCCCAAATCTGCCATTTCCTCCAGGAGCGGCTTTACGACGAATTGGATCTGGAGGCAATTGATCGGCTGATCTTGGCTTTGCTGAAGGGGCAAGTCCAGCTCGAGTGAGAGGAAAGCTGCGCCGCTTCGCCAAATCCTCAGGCCAGAGCCTAGCCCAGCCTCCTGTGGCAGTCTGGTCGCTTGAGCAGCGGACGGCTACAGGAGTTCCAGCAGGAGAGCTTTCCGGCAGGCTCCCTCAGATGCTTTGGCTGCCTCCCCAGCTCGGACGACGCCCTTGCCAACCGCCGCTCCTCGAAGGTAGGGTGACGCCTTCACCGAGTGACATACTCTCGTCTCTCACCCTAAAGCGCTCCGCGCCGCTGACGCGAACGGGGAGCTACTGCGAGAACCTTCTGCGTCCGGCTGTGCCGTGCCGTTAGGCATGCAGCCGCGGAATGCTCTAGCGCGGGGCTATACCAGATTCCGGCAATGCCGTCTTGTATAGCCAATCTGATTCTACGATATTTTTGCGGGGGTGGCTGTATCCCGACCCTGACTGCCCCCCAGTAGGGGGGTACAAGTCGGGGCTTATCCACCTCCGCACCCCCAGAAGCTAAAACCTCCGTCCTGCTGACCCGACACCCAGGCCACAAGCAAACCTCCAAGGCACCGTCAATGCGCCCCTGCACACTTGCCCAAGGCAAAGCCCCACCTATATTTGATCGCCAATTTTGGGTAACTGTAGCACAGACGAGCGACTAAGACTTGCGACAAAACCTGTCTGTTGACCGTCCTGGGGCAAGCCTGTGCAAGTTCAAAGCGGTTGCGGCCCCGTTGCAACGGGATCCAAACCCTCTTGGCCTTTGAGCTGCGGGTGGATCCGCCGCCGGCAGGCCAATCGGAGCTGGTGGATCTGGATGGCAACGCGGCGGTTCAGCTCTAGTTTGGGGATCCCACCGAACATCTGCGCGTCCAAACTCAGGCCACGGTGCTCACCCTGCGGGAGAATCCCTTTGACTATCTGCTCTGCGATTGGGCTACCCATCTTCCGATTGACTATCCCAGCACGCTGGCAGCTCAATTGCAGCCTTATCGGACGGCGCAGGCGGATGCTGGCATCCAAAGCCTGGCCTGGGAGCTGTGGGATCAGGTGCAGGGGGAGACGACGGCTTTTTTGCCGGCGCTCAACCAACGCATCTACTCCGAGTGCCGTCACATCCTGCGGGAAAAGGGGGATCCCTCGCCCGCCGGCTTGACCTGGCAGCGCAAAACCGGCTCCTGCCGTGACCTGACGCTGGTGTTGATGGAGGCCTGTCGGGCAGTAGGTCTGGCGGCAGGATTTGTCAGCAGCTACCAGGTCGGCCCGCCGTTGCAAGAGAACCTGGAACTCCAGGGCACAACCGGCAAAGAGCCCGCAGAGCCTGTCCGCCGCCACCTGCACGCCTGGGCAGAGGTGTATCTGCCGGGGGCCGGTTGGCGGGGGTTCGATCCCACCCAAGGGCTGGCCGTGGCCGATGGCCATGTGGCTTTGGCGGCCAGTGCCTACCCCAAAGATGCCGGCCCCATCTACGGCCACTGGCTGGGCAGAGGCGTTCACAGCAAGATGGACTACACCATTCACATCGAGGCGGAATCCGCCCTGCAGAGCCAAGCCCAACTGAGCCCCATATCCTAGCGGGATCCTTTGAGAACCCTGTCAGCGTCTCTCCTGCCGTGATATTCTGCTAGCTTCTAGTTCTAACCGAGCCCTCTCTTGAAAACCATGGACGAACTCAACACCCTGATCCAGGATCTGCAAGCTGCCTTTAGCGACAGCAGCAAGCCCGTGCTCTCGCTATACGCCGACATCAACCCTGCCCGTCCCGAAAATGCTGGCCGCGCCTGGGTGAGACGCATCAAGAATACCCTCAAGGAGCTGCTGGAGAGTGGGGAGAGCAAGCCCGATAACTCCCTCTGCGAGCAAGTCCTTGCTCTAGTGGAGCAGGAGCGCCCTTCGGCCCGCACCCTGGTTCTTTTTGCCAGCCGCAATCCCGCCGGCAAGCCAGTGCTGCGCCGAATCGACCTGCAGCTGGAGCTGCCGGTGGTGGATCTGGCCCATGGGCGGGTGGAGGCCCGCTGGGGGGAACCTTACCTCACGCCCCTTTTCTTTGCCTTTGATGAATACGAGCGGGGTGGGGTGTTGCACCTGTCTGGCAGCAGGTGGCGCTTCTACGAGCTCTTTTTGGGAGAACTGCGAGAGGACACGGAAATCTTTGCCAACATCAGCGCCGAGGAATGGCAGGAACTGCAGGAGCTGGCCGGCCGCATTGAAAATGCCGTTGCCGAACGTCGCGCCCGCAGCGGTGGCACCTTCGACAAGCTTTCCCCCAAGGAGCGGGAGGCGGCCAAGGTCAGCCTCTGGATGCACAAGCTCTACCTGCGCCTGGCTTCCGCCCTGGATAAGGCAGTGGATCGCCTGGGCATTGAGCGGCTGGTGCTCATGGGCGAAGCCTGGCAGGTGTCCCACTTTGAGGGCTATCTCAACCGCGGCCTACGCAACCGCATCGTCGCGCGGGTGGGGCACCCCGCCAACCTTCACACACCGACGCCGCAAGACATCCTCGACCGAGTGGTACCCGTCCTGGAGGCCGCTGAGCGCCGAGGAGAGCTGGCTTTGTTGGAGCGGATTCGAGAGCAGCCCGGCGCTTGGGGCTTAGATGCGGTGCTGGACGCCCTACAACTAGGTCGAGTGGAAATCCTTGTCTTGCCCTGGAGGCTAGAGGCCACCATCTGGCGCTGCCCAGACGGCTCGGTGGGAGGAACCCCAGAGATGGCCCAGCTCCTCTGCCCAGAGCCGCAACCGGTGGCGCTGCGGGATCAGGTCTGGGTGCTGGCCCGCGATTTCGGCGCTAGGCTGGAGTTTGTCCGCGGCGAGGCCGAAGACCGCTTGCTCCACGAGTTTCAAGGAGCAGCCGCGCTGTTGCGCTGGTAGAGGCCGCTCCAACCGGGTCGAGCAGCTCTCTGGCTGGATCCTGAAGCCGCAATGTAGGCTAACATAGCCTAGCCCACCTCTGAAAAGTTTTCTGAGGGATCCCGTTGACCCAGTCTATTGATCTTCCCACCAGCGTTGATACGTTTTTGCAAGAGCTGGCTGCGATTCAGCAAGTGGGGCCAAAGCGGATAGCCATTCTGGGCAGTCGCCATGTGCCCATCACCCACCAGTACCTCATCGAAACCCTCAGCTACGCTTTGGCCCTTACCGGCAACCGCATTCTCACTTCCGGGGCCATTGGCACCAACCTGGCTGTGATTCGCGGAGCCATGCGGGCGGACATGAAATCCCTGACGGTGATCCTGCCCCAAAGCCTGGAGCGACAGCCGGCAGAGTCGCGGGCCAGCCTGGAGCAGGTGCTGCATCTGGTGGAGCACCCCGAAAATGACCACCTGCCCCTGGCGGAGGCCAGCCGCCTGTGCAACCTAGAGATCGTCAGCAAGTGCCAGCAGTTGATCTGCTTTGTTTTCCACGACAGCGTCACGCTTTTGGAGGCCTGCAGGCACGCTGAGGAGCAACACAAGGTGGTTACGCTCTTCTATTTTGACTGATTGGACTGCAGCTCACTGCTCTCAACCTTTTGCCCCGAGGGTAGCAGTGTAGAAGGCCCCGATAGCTCAACATAGACTGCAGCGCATTCCCGACGTTGGGCGAATGGAATAGGATAAGGCTTTGTATTGAGGCAAATCGTTGGGCAGCCATGATGGGATCCCCGGCATGGAACCCGGAAATTTCTGCAGTCTCGCCGACCTCATCCTCTAATCCGCGGGGATCCGAAAGGGGTGTTTATTTTCGATGCGATGCCCAAGGGATCCATCTGCATTTGCCCGCCACCCTGGCTTGGGAAGAAGTCTGGGACGATTTGGTGTGGCAATTGCGCAGCCGCAAACCCTACTGGGCAGGAGTGGCCCCCCTGACCCTGTGGTGCCAAGAGCGAGAGCTGGACTTGCCCACCCTACAAACTCTGGCCGTCTTGTTGTCGCGGCATCGGTTGTCCTTGTGGCGCGTCCAAACCGGATCCCGAGGGACGGCGATCGCGGCGGCGACCCTAGGCTATTCTGTGGAACAATCTTCCCCCTTGGAGGCGATTCCCCCCGTCTCCCCGGATACTACTCCCCTCTACCTGCGGTCCACGGTGCGGTCGGGGATGTCGGTGCGCCACCGTGGCTCGGTTTTTCTGCTGGGGGATCTCAACCCCGGCGGCGAGATCATTGCCGGCGGCGACATTTGGGTCTGGGGACGGCTGCGAGGGCTGGTGCATGCTGGTGCTGAGGGGGATAGAGGCGCGGTGATCTTGGCCTTACAGTTGGAGCCAACTCAGTTGCGCATTGCCGATCAGGTGGCCCGTCCACCCGAGGGCGGATCCCCTCCCAACACGCCAGAGGTGGTTTACTTGCAGGAGGGTGTCATCTGCATTGCCAGCCTTCAGGATTTTCTGCGGAGGGGGGTATGAGCCGAGTTATCGTCGTCACCTCTGGGAAGGGGGGAGTGGGGAAAACCACCCTAACGGCCAATTTGGGCACTGCCTTGGCGCGCTTGGGTCGCTCGGTGGTGGTGGTGGATGCCGACTTTGGCCTGCGCAACCTGGACTTGTTGCTGGGGCTAGAGAATCGGGTGGTGTACACGGCTTTGGAGGTGATTGCGGGGGAATGCCGCCTTGAACAAGCATTGGTGAAGGACAAGCGCACCCCCAATTTGGCGTTGCTGCCGGCGGCCCAAACCCGCAACAAAACGGCAGTCAGCCCGGATCAGATGCGGCAGTTGATGGAAAAGCTTGCCAGCAGCCATGACTACGTGTTGATCGACTGCCCGGCGGGAATTGAACAAGGGTTTCGCAATGCCATTGCGGGGGCAACGGCAGCCCTGCTAGTAACTACGCCCGAAGTAGCAGCGGTGCGGGATGCAGACCGGGTGGTGGGCTTGTTGGAAGCGGCAGGGATTTCCTCTATCCAGCTAATCGTCAACCGCCTGCGCCCCGATATGGTAACCGCTGGCCAGATGATGGCAGTGGAAGATGTGGTGGAGGTGCTGGCCATCCCCTTGGTGGGTATCATTCCAGAAGACCGGGAGGTGATCGTCTCCACCAACAAAGGGGAGCCCCTAGTCCTCTCGGCCAACCCGACTCAGGCTGCCCAGGCCATCCAGCGCATTGCCCGACGGCTGGAAGGGGAGACGGTGGAATTTCCCAAGTTGGCCAGCTTGGGCGAGTCTTTCTGGGAAAAGGCCAAGCGGTTTTTCAGCCAAAAGGTGCTCTGAATCTCAACGGCTCTTGAGCTCCATCTCAACGGGATCATCCTCTTTGCCTGGAGTCTTTGCTTTCCCTGCTATGCACCTTCAATAAAGCCCATGCTTCTCGATTTCTTGGATCAGCTTTTTTCCCGCCACTCCGGCAACAGCCGCGAGCAAGCCAAGCAGCGCCTGAAACTGATCTTGGCCCACGACCGCGCCGACCTCACCCCGGCAGCCTTGGAAGCGATGCGCCTGGAGATTTTAGGGGTAGTATCTCGCTATGTGGAGCTGGATTCGGAGGGGATGCAGTTTCACTTGGCGGCAGAAGGGGGGACGACGGCCCTGATCGCCAACCTCCCCATTCGCCGTGTCAAGCCCCTGGCGGAGGCCCGCCTCAATTCCTGTGAAGGGGAGAACCCACAACAGGATCCCGGAGCGGCCCCATCTGAGGGCGGCCATTTGAGCTCGCCTTCTCCCTGAGCTACCCTAGACTCAGGGAGCAGTAATTCAAGGTGTTACATAGAGTGTTACATCCGCCTAGGCTGCGTCTGTTCGCCAAGATGCCTTCTCTTTGCTCCCACTTGTGTCTGTCCCGGCCGGGGGTGCCTTGTAGCTGTTTGCAGCCTGCTCATGGTAAACCGTCTGTGGCCCCAATGCTGACCAGGACAAAGTCGCCGGGACGGAGTTCGCGCTAAGGGAGGTTGAGCCTCGGCATGGAAAACTCCTTTGAGCTGACGATCCTGTTTACGCTGGCCTTGGTGGCCGGGATCGCGGCTCAAGTCCTGGCCAATTTTGTTAAAGTGCCCAGCATTGTTTTCCTGCTCCTGTTTGGGGTGCTGCTGGGGCCAGATGGCCTGGGCTGGGTTCGTCCCCAAATCATGGGATCTGGCCTGGAGGCGCTGGTGTCGTTGGCGGTGGCTCTGATCCTGTTTGAGGGGGGGCTGAACCTGCGGCTGCAACGCCTTAACCAGGTCTCCGACAGCTTGCGCAATCTGGTGTTGCTGGGATCCCTTTTGACCTTGGGAGGGGGAGCGCTGGCGGCCCACTATTTGGGGGAGTTTCCCTGGCCCCTGGCCTTTTTGTTTGGATCCCTGGTGGTGGTGACGGGGCCGACGGTGATTAACCCCATCCTGAAGCGGGTGCGGGTCGATTCCGCCGTCAGCACCCTGCTGGAGGGGGAAGGGGTGCTCATCGACCCCGTGGGGGCCATCTTGGCGGTGGTGGTGCTGCAGGTGGTGCTCTCCGGCCACCCCAGTTTCTTGCTGGCCCTAGAGCAGCTATCTAGCCGCTTGGCCATTGGGTCGGCGGTGGGGGCGCTGGGGGGCTGGCTGATGGGATCCTTCCTGCTCTGGTCGCGGCAGTTTTTGACGGAGGAGCTGCGCAACTCGGTGGTGCTGGCGGGGGCGCTGGGGGTGTTTGCCCTGGCCCAGTCGCTGCGCTCCGAGGCGGGTCTAATGGCGGTGGTGATGGCCGGGTTGGTGGTGCGGCAGAAGGCGGCCATTGCCGAGCGGAGCGTGCGCCAGTTTCACGGCCAGTTGGTGGTGATGGCCATCTCGGTGTTGTTTATTCTGCTGACTTCCACCCTCTCGCTCAAGGCGGTATTTGCGCTGGGGTGGGGAGCCTTGGCCACGGTGCTCTGCCTGATGCTGGTAGTGCGTCCTTTGAGCGTGTGGCTGTGTACCTGGCGCAGCGACCTGAATTGGCGGCAGAAGCTGTTTGTGGCCTGGCTGGCCCCCCGCGGCATCGTGGCGGCCTCGGTGGCTTCTTTGTTTGCCATTTTGCTCACCGAGCGGGGCATTACCGGGGGGGATGCCCTCAAGGCGCTGGTGTTTTTGACCATCTCGGTCACGGTGACGGTGCAGGGGCTGACCGCTGCCTGGGTGGCCCGCTGGCTGGGCTTGGATCAGGGGAGTTCTACGGTGATCATCGGCAACCATCCCCTGGTCGGCCAGTTGGCCCAGTTGCTGCGCTCCCTCAACCAGGCGGTGGAGGTGCTGCCGCTGCCGTCGGGATCCCGTCTGCGCGAGCGCACCGCCAATCTTCCCGCCGAGCTCAACGGCCACAAAGCCGGCCATACCTCAGGGACCCACCCCGCCAGCGGCAATGGCAGCTCCAAAGCCCTGCCGGTTCGCGTCAGCGGGACGGAGTCCTCAGAGGAACCTGGCCAGGTGCTGCCCGGATCTTTGCAGGAAGCCGTGCTGAGCGAGTCAGCCTTCTTGAAGGCCGATATCGACCATGCGGAAACTCTGTTGATCCTGACTTTGGATCCGCAGGTGAACTGGGCCATTGCCGAGCTGATGGTGAAGCTTTCGGTTTCTGCCGCCATCTGGACGGTGTTGCTGCCGGAGATGCCCATCTCGGAAGGGATCCGCACCCTGCCGATCCCTTTTTCCCAACTGCAGCGCTGGGCCAGCTACCTGGAGGCCAATCGGGCCGAGCTGCGCTCGATCACCCTGCCCACCCTGGCGGACCTGGGCCTGAAGCCCCCCCAATCCGCCGCGGCCTCGGCTCAGGAGTCGATCGCGGCAGCGCGCTCAGCGCTGCTCAACCCTTTTTCGGCCCAGATGGGGCTAGAGGATCCCACGTTGGAGCGGCTGCGGGATCAGTTCGCCTACCGCATCAAAGCCGATCTCTGCCTGCCTTTGTTGCTGGTGCGTCCGCAGCGTCTGGGAGGCTGGTTTGGGGAGAAGGGCAAGTCGTCCCAGGTCGGTCGGCTGTTCTACCTGCCGGAGCCGGGCATCTGGCGACGCGGAGATTGCATCTACTACCTGGAGCGCACGTCCAGCCCCGTAGAGGCCGTTGCTCCCTCTGCCAGAGAGTTGGATCCCCCAGAATGGGATCCACCCTCAGCCGAGCTACTGCCCCAGTATGTTGAGGGCGTCAAGCTCCACTTCGATCTCTAGGGGTCCCAGGGCAGCCAGCGGCCACTAGGAATGAGGGGACACCCCTGCACCTGCTCAGGCCGACCCAGATAAACCCAGGCAAAGGTGCCGCTCTCCAGTTGCACCCACTGCCGTTCGTATAGCCGCGGGTGGTCTTCCAGCTCATCTAGGCGGGGCAACAGGCCCAAGGGAATGCGGTAGCGCTCGCCGTAGAGCCGGTTGCGGCCAGGAACGGCCATCGGGTAGGGGCCGAGATCGTAGAGGTCGATGTGGTTGAGGCTGTCTGGGCCCAAAAACTCTGCCCCTTGCAGCAGGCTGTGGTACTGGCCGCCCCGCAGCAGGGATCCGTAGACAAAAACCACGGTGGAGGGTTCCATGTAAAGCTACGCAACTTTGACAACCGGGATCAGGGGGATTGGGCCCATTTTTGGCCGATGCGCGGCTCCGAGCCGGCCAGCAGGCGTTCGATGTTGCGGCGATGGGCAGCAATGACATAAACCCCCCCTGCCAAGGCAAACAGCAAATACGGCAGAGGCTGGCCCAGAGCCCACATCAAGAGCGGCGCCGCCACCGCCGCCAGCAGGGAGCTAAACGAGACGATGCGGGTGAGGGCGATCCCCAGCAGCCAGACACCGAAGGTAGCCAGGGCTACCGGCCAAGCCATGGCCAACAGGATCCCCAGGCTGGTGGCCACCGACTTGCCCCCCTTGAAGCCCAGCCAGCAGGAGCGGCTATGGCCGATCACCGCCCCCAGGGCCGCCACGACCACCCACCACGGCGAGCCCAGAGCTGATCCCAGCGCCACCGCTGCCGCTCCCTTGGCAGCGTCCACCAGCAACACCAGCAGCGCCGGCCCCTTGCCCACTGTCCGCAACACGTTGGTTGCCCCCGTTGAGCCGGATCCCGCTTGGCGGAGGTCGATCCCACCCCAGCAACGGCCCACCCAGTAGCCGGTGGGGATGGATCCCAGCAGGTAGCCTCCAAGGGCGGCAAGGAGGGCGGAAAGCCATGCAGGCATAGACACGTCTTGAACGCTCTCTCCTCACTTTGCCACAGGGCTTGGGTTGCCACTGCTGTCGAATCCGGCCAGGTTGACCTCCCAAGCAAGGCGCGGCTGCACAAATTGCAAAAGCTGTTGGCGAATCTGCTCCAGTTGCCGGATGGCCTGGCGGGATCCCTGCGCCCAGAACTGCTGCTGCAGATAGTCAATCAGCCACAGCTGCGCCGGCAAATCGAGAGCAGCCACTGCCCTAGCCACTTCCAGCGCCTGCCGCAGCGAGTGGGGCCAGCGTCTTAGGTCCTGCAGCAGTGACGGCGGAAGGCTTTGCAGGTGCTGCTGGGCGGCCAGCGCCCGTCCAGGGCTGCCTTGGGCTAGGGCAATTAGCTCAGAGCGAGGGATCCCGGGCAGCTCCGGGCAGCCCAAAGCTGTCAACACTTGCTCCATCTCTGCCGAGCTGAGGCGGCGAAACGGCACCATCTGGCAGCGGGACAGCAGCGTCGGTGGCAAAGGGTGGGGAGGGGGGGTAGGCGAGTGGTGGGAGGCGATAAGAACGATGTGGGCCGGCTCAGGCTCCTCCAGGGTTTTCAGCAGGGCATTGGCCGCACTTTCTGTCAGGGTTTCCGCTCCCTCCAGTACAACTAGCGAGCGGCGGGCGTGCATTGGCCTACGGGCACAGAAGCGAACCACTTCCTGCACCTGTTCCAGGCGAATTTGCGGCGGGGAGCGCCGCTGCAGAGCTTGTGCCTCCGGGGCGTCTGCTGCTATCAGGCGGCCCTGGTGGACATAGGTGGGGCTGACCCAGTGGAGATCGGGATGGGTGCCTGCGAGGAGCCAACGGCAGTTGGAGCACTGGCCGCAAGGGATCCCTGAGCTGGCCTCGCAGAAGAGGGCCTGGGCAAACCAGCGGGCCATCAGGCTCCGTCCCACCCCTTCTGGTCCCAAGAAACAGTAGCTTGAGGTCACCCGCCCCTTTTCCAAGGCCGCCACGAGCAGCCGCGCCGCCAGCTCCTGCCCGACGATGTGCTGGGGGGGCAGAACCGTGACTCCCTCAACCATCTCGGCAGCTCTGGGCTGAAGCATCGGCAAAGTTGCCTAGTCGCAGGCAAAGGTCGGCAAGAGAAATTGCCACAGCCCCTCCTCCACCAAGGGATCCCTCCCTATCTCTGCCCCAGCCTTGTTGTTAGCCGGTGGGATCCAGTCGCATTAAAACTTGGCCAAATTCCACCGGCTGGCCGTTGCTCACCAAAATCTCCCTCACCACGCCCGCCGTTTCAGCTTCTATCTCGTTCATCAGCTTCATGGCTTCGATAATGCAGAGAGTTTGGCCCTTGTTCACCCGTTGGCCAACCTGCACAAAATCCGTTTCTCCAGGGGCAGGAGCGCTGTAGAAGGTGCCCACCATCGGCGCCGTCACCTCCACCCAGTGGCTGGGGGCAGGCTTAGGAGCGCTCTCAGGAGGGGGAGCTTCTGCAGGGGAAGCAGGGGGGGGTTCTGGCGGCGGGGCAGCGGGCGGAGCAGCGGCAGCAGCAGCAAGGCCAGCCGGGATCCCTTTGCGCAGGGTGAGGCGGAAATCCTTGTACTCCAGGATTAGCTCGGTAACGTCGCTCTCCTGCAGAGCGGCCAGCAGAAGGCGAACTTCCTGCCAATTGACAACATCCAAGGGAAGATTACTCCTGATGCATCACCTGTCCACAACGGCAGCCCAGCGGCAAGAAGAGGGGGAGCCATCACTCGCGGCCTATATAGGTGTCGGTGCGAGTATCGACACGCACCCGTTCTCCCACCTTAATAAACAGAGGCACCTGGATCTCAGCGCCGGTCTCCAGCTTGGCGGGCTTGGTTCCCCCTGTTGCCGTATCTCCTCTCACGCCGGGGTCGGTTTCCACCACTTCCAAGACAACGGTGTTGGGCAGCTCCACATCGATCACCTGCCCCTTCCAGCGCAGGATGGCCACCTCCATGTTCTCTTTCAGGTATTTCACGGCAGAGCCGATTTGGGCAGCGCTGAGGGGAGCCTGTTCGTAGGTCTCCATGTCCATGAACACGAAATTGTCCCCTTCTGAATAGAGATACTGCATATTCACTTTTTCAATAGTGGCGGCGGGCAGCATCTCGCCGGCGCGGAAGGTTTTCTCCACAACGTTGCCGGTCTGCATATTTTTGAGCTTGGTGCGCACAAAGGCCGCGCCCTTGCCGGGTTTCACATGCAGAAACTCGATCACCTTGTAGGGAGCGCCATCAATTTCCACAGAGACGCCGGGGCGCAAGTCGTTGCTTGAGATCATGTCAGCACAGGGATCCGTTGCTCAGACTTCCCAATCTTACCCCGGCTGCGGGGCACTCCGATTCAGCTCTCTGAGATCAATGGGCGGCTGACGTCCGTAAAGAGGCAACACCGTCTGCCAGGAAGGGCGCAAGCCTGCTTGGAAGTCGGCGCGGGCCAGTTCCGCCAACGCCAGCACAGGCGCCGGATCCACCCAGTCGGCAGCATCGACGACCAGAGCCTGGGGCCACTGCCGCAGAACCTTCTGCCAAGCCGCTTCTTCCCAGATCTGATCCGCCACTTCGGCAACCCAATGTTCTGGCCCCAGCCGGTACACGCCACCATACTGCTCCCCTCGCTTGGCGTCCATCTGCACCGCCACCGTCAGCGGCTGAGGCGGGGATCCCTGCTCCTGCCACACCTGGCGGGCGAGAACCGCCAAAGTCGAGTAGCCGAACACCGGAATGCGCAACTGCTGGCCCAACAGCCGCGCCACACTTACCCCCAAACGGCTGCCGGTAAAACTTCCCGGCCCCAGAGCGACAGCGATCCCCGCCATCTGCGACCAGTCCTGGCTGGCCAAGAACTCCTTCAGGCAAGGGTGCAACTGCGCCGCCATCTCCCGATCCAGCCACCAACTCCGGCTGCGGCTCTCCCCCAGCTTCTCCTCCAGCGGCAACACGGCCAAGCCCAGAACAGGCGTGGTGGTGTGGATCCCTAAAATCCAGCGGGGAACTGACATGGCCTCTCTCAGGATCAAGCGAGGTAGTTGACAGAACTTAACGGATGATTTAAGGTTAGGTTGTCAATCTTCGCGCT
>NZ_JANSHP010000114.1:0-34359 GCF_047502605.1 Synechococcus sp. RC10A2 | reverse complement strand
GGCGAATGCTGCCGCCAACCTGCTTAAGAAAGTCAGCAGAACCTTGGGGCTTTGCGTTAAGGAACTGTCTAGAGGCGCTTTGACAACGCCGTTGCGGGTTCTTTTGTGGACTGCGTAAGAATCCCCCGCCTTTAGGCGGTGGGAGTGTCAAGGTAGCTGTTCGCCGAGAGTGTCGGCAGACGGCTTCTCAGATGCGGAAACTTCTGGTCAGGTTTCACCAAGACAGGGTGGGGGGTGAATCTGAGGAGGAAGTATCTGCTGAGGCAGTTTGAGATTCCTTCACGTCAGCGGGCCGTAGGCCCTGTAGCGGGGGTTGTGGCGTCCCCCCCCCCAGGGCTAGGGCGGCAGGGCAAGCAACCTGCGCCTCAATCGAGGATAAATACCTAGGGATCCTCCGCACAGGGAACGGCAACCTCAGAGGGCGCAGCTTGTCCTAGGCTATCCAAAAAATGCTGCAAGAGCTGAAAGCAAGGTGGGTTGAGGCTGTAGTAGATCCAGCGCCCCTGCTGGCGAGCGTTGACCAACTGCGCATCTCGCAAGGTCTTTAAGTGAAACGAGAGCTTGGATTGGCTTACCTGCAGCTTTTCGCAGAGATCGCAAACGCACAGCTCCCGCCCACGCAACAGTTGCAGCGCGCGCAGGCGAATCGGATCGGAGAGAGCGTGAAATCCCTCCCGTACCTGCTCACACAGCAAATCCTCCTCTACCTTGGCCAACCACGAAACCATCCTTCGACTAGGGTAGCAAGAGCTTTGCGCTCCCGTCGGCAAGCACTCCCCCCACCCCAGTTGCTCCTGGACTGGGAAGGCCGCCATTGCTTTGCAGCACCAGCGCAACCCTAGGCTCGCGCTGCCTCTGATCAGGTCAACCCCGGCAGCAGTTGGTAATGCAACACCTGCGGTGGCCGAGCAAAGTAGGGCTCGAGGAGGGCGCGCCAGCGGACAAAGTTTTCCGATTGGCGGAAGTTAACCAAATGGGCCTCCAGGGATCCCCAGTGTACCAGCAACAGGTATTGCTGAGGGTGCTCTAAACAGCGCTGCAGTTGGTGCTGCCGATAGCCATCGGTCTGTTGTAGGTAGACAAAGGCTTGCGCGATGGCAGCCTCAAAAGCGGCTTCAGAGCCGGGGCTGACTTCAAACTGAGCCACCTCTAGGACAGGCGAAGGGTTCATAGGCTAGGTGTGCAGGCCGCACTCGGTTTTGGCTGTGCCCTTCCAGCGGCCAGAGCGGGGATCCGCTCCCGGCTCCACCGGCGCCGTGCAGTGGATGCAGCCGATGCTGGGATAGTTGCGGTCGTGGAGGGGGTTGTAAGGGATCCCGTGGTCGAGGATGTACTTCCAGACTTGGCCGTTTGTCCAGTCGGCGAGCGGGTTGAGCTTGAGGCGGTTGCGCTTGCCATCCCACTGCACCTTGCCGATATCGGCGCGGGTGGGGGATTGCTCGCGGCGCATCCCCGTAATCCAGGTGGTGCAGTTGGCCAGGGCGCGATTCAGGGGCTCTACCTTGCGGAGGCTGCAGCAGAGGTCAGGGTTGGTGCGGTACAGCTCCGGCTCATATTGCGCCGCCTGCTCTTCGGGGGTGAGCAGCGGTTTGAAGATCTCCAGCTGCAAATGGGGGTAACGGGCCAACACCTGCTGCTGCAGTTGCAGGGTTTCCGGGAAGTGAAAATCGGTATCCAGGAAAAAGGCGCGCACCTGGGGGCGAATGGCCGTGAGCAGATCGATGAGAACCAGATCTTCCGGTCCAAAGCTGCAGGCCAGCACCAGCCCGTCCCCAAACTCCGCAACGGCCCAGGCCAGCAGGTCGCTCGCCGACAAAGGCTCAAATCGCTCGCTCAGAGAAGCTACCTGCGGCTGATACTGCTCTCGTAACGCCTGAGCCGCCAGCTCCCAGTGGCCGGAGGAAGAAAGGGTTGCAGTCATAGGGGGAAGACATCGAATCCAAGGCTCTTTGCCTTTTTAATCTACACTAATTCGGTCAAGGTTTAGGATTTTTGGCTACTGGGCAACGGCGGGCAGGGATCGAGATCCTTTGGCCCGCAGGGGGATTTGTCCCCAGCGATCCCGCCGAACTCCCATGACCAGGCCATGCCAGAGAGGTCTGGGATCCGGCTCCGGCAGGTGAACCCAGTGGTAGCGCAACACCCCTCGCCGTGGGTTGACGTCCAACTCAAACACGCGCAGAGCGGAGACCGGCCCCACCAGAGGCGGCGCTGTCAGGTAGGGGATTCCGTCCTGCACATAGACCTTCGGCACGTGCAGATGTCCACTCAACACTGCCACCACCCGCCCGTGGTCGGCCAAGAGGGTATGCAGAGCTACAGCTTGCTCGCTGCGAAGCCGGTACTTGCGGAACAAAACCGCATCCATTTGGGTGGGGGAGATAAAGGGAGGCTGATGGATGAGCAGGATCAGCCATTCCTCCGGCACCGCTTGTAGATGTTCGCCTAGCCAGCGCAGTTGCGCGGGGCGCAGCACGCCCTGGGGCAGAGGGAACTGGCCCAGGCTGGCATCGAGGGCAATCAAGCGGATCCCAGGCAGGGGGGAAAGGCTGTAATCGACATAGCCTGTGGGGGCAAGGGGCAACGGAAATTGACGTTGGCACCAGCGGATAAATTGCTCCCGGTTGAAGCGCCCCTCCCTCCCCAAGGTGTCGATATCGTGGTTGCCGAGGCTGAGGTAGTAGGGCACCCGCAGTTGGGCGAGGATCTCCTGGAACACCTCAAAGCTCTCCGGATCGGCTTGATCCACCAAATCGCCGGTGAACACCACAAAGTCCAGATCCGGCACTTGGTTGAGATGGGCAACGGCAGCTTCCAACTGGCGGCGGGGGGAATCGGACATCCACCAGCAGCGGCACCCTGTCTCCGGCATTAGGTGAACATCTGAGACTTGGGCAAAGCAAATCCTTTGGGTGGCCATCACCTAGGTACTTATTCACACCTCACGCCCGCATCATAGTCAATAACCGGCTAGAGGGCTATGGGCTTCTCTTAACCTCAGCCAGGATACCCTCACCCCCAGCCCCTCTCCCTTTGGGAGAGGGGAGTTGTGGTTGCTGCGATTTGGAATCGTCACAAATGAGTCTGATTCTTGTTCCGGCGCCGCTGCCGAGCAACTGCTAGGGTATAGCAACACGGATCTTCGACAAGAGGATCCCTCAGTTCAAGCAAGGAGAAAAAATCATGTCTGCTACCACCCTTGTTCGTTGCGCCTGTGACCACTGCAACTGCAGCTTCGAAAGCAGCCAAGGCTATCGCTACGAAGGCCAACTCTACTGCAGCCAAGCCTGTGCCACCCATGACCACGCCCACCCCTCCCCTTGCTGCGTGGCCTCTCACTGCTGTCAATAGCAGGTTGGCAGGGATCGCTCACCCCGGCTTTTGCTTTCCGGGATCCCAAGCTGCTTTTCTCCCTGAGCAGTTTTTGATAGGCTCCCAGGGAGTTTTATTCCTGTCGAGCTTGCATGGAATACCGCTGGGAGCTGCTGCCCACCCCGCCTCAATTTGATCCGGAGCTGAGCCGAGAGTACGGCAAGTATGCGGCCAAGGTGCTGGCTCTGCGGGGGTTGCACAGCCGAGAACAGGCGCGGGCTTTTGTCGATCCTAATCAGTATTCTCCCACGCCAGCGGGATCCCTGCCGGATCTGGAGCGGGCGGTGGCGCGGCTGTTGCAGGCAAGAAAAAGAGGAGAAACCCTCTGCATTTGGGGAGACTTCGACTGCGATGGCGTTACCGCCACCAGCCTCTTGCTCTCGGCGCTACAAACCTTGGGCTTCCGAGTCCAGTTCACTCTACCGCTGCGCAGCACCGAAGGGCATGGCTTGAACCCTCAGCGGCTGCAGCAGGTGCTGGATCAAGGCTGCCAGGTGCTCCTGACGGTGGATTGCGGCATAGGCAATGCTGCCGAGATTGCTCTGGCCCAAGCCCAAGGGGTGGACGTGATCGTGACGGATCACCACGCCCTGCCGGATCCCTTGCCCCCTGCCTATGCGGTGGTCAACCCGCTGCGCCTGCCAGAGGAACACCCGCTGCGCTTTCTGCCGGGGGTGGGGGTGGCCTACAAGCTGGCGGAGGCCCTCTACCAAGCGCTGGGGATCCCTGGTGTAGAAGAGTACCTGGATCTGGTGGCGGTGGGGATCGTGGCCGATGTGGCGGTGTTGCAGCGGGAGTGCCGCTACCTGGTGCAGCGGGGCCTGCCCGTGCTGGCCAACACCCAGCGTCCGGGGCTGCGGGCTCTTTTGGATTGGGTGAGCAACAGCCAATCCTCAGGAACGCCGACAGCCCAGGACATCGCCTTTCGCCTTGCCCCCAAGCTGAACGCCATTGGTCGCTGGGACGATGCCAGCCTAGCGGTGGAGCTGTTGACCACCTCGGATCCGCAGCGGGCCCAGACGCTGGTGGAGCATTTCGTTGCCCTCAATGAGGAGTGTCGGCAACTCACCCAACAGGTTCTGCAAGAGGCCAGCCAACAGGTGGAGAGCTTGGATCTGGCGCGGGAGCGGGCAATTGTTTTGGCCGGAAGCGGCTGGAATCCGGGGGTTTTGGGGATCGCCGCGGCGCGCTTGGCGGAGCAGTACGGTTGCCCGACGGTGTTGATTGCCAAAGACGAGAGGACGGGACGGGGCTATGGTTCGGGCCGCTCGATTCCGGGGGTGAACCTGGTGGAGGCCATCGAGGCTGTGCGTCCCCTCTTGCTGGGGGGAGGCGGCCACCCCATGGCCGCTGGGATCCAAGTGGATCTGTCCTGCCTGGCCGCCGTACAACTGGCTTTGCGGCGGGAGCTGGCCGCGCGGGTCGGCCCGGATCGCCAAGCTCGCGCCTTGGCGGTGGAGATTGTTATCGATTGGGAGCGGTTGGCCTCTCAGGGCCGGGATGGGGTGGCAGAGCTGGACGAGGTGTATCGGCAGTTGCAGCTTCTGCAGCCCTTTGGCCACGGCAACCCCAACCCTGTCGTAGCCTTGATGAACGTTCGCCGCGGCAGCGTCAGGCTGAGGGCTTCCCAGAATGGCCGCCACCTGAAGTTTGAGCTGGGATCCCGTGCCCTCTGGTTTTGGGAAGCCGGCGAAGAGCTGGAGCGGTGGCAAGCATGCCAGGCCTTGGACATCGCCCTGCAGTTGGAAGCCGAGCAGCCCTGGCAGGGCAAAGTGCTGGCGGTGCGCCCCTCTGGCGACTGGCAGGCGCCCACCGTTTCCGCCCCCAGCCTTCGGATCCAGGATTACCGGCAACGCCCCCTGCCGGATTCCCTCCAAGAAGTCTTCCGCTACGATGGGCAGGCCCTTCCTCTCGAGCAAGACTTCCTCCCGTCGGCAAAAACAGCTCTGCTGCTGGCCCGCTGGCCCTGGCTGCCGGCAAATCTAGCCCAACTGCTGCAGCAGGTGCAGCCGCAAACGCTGATCCTGGCCGCTTCTGGTCATCACTGGAAGCGCCTCCCCCACCAAATCGCCCGACTCCAGGAATTGGGGCGGACGGGACAATGGGATCCCCATGTCCTGGCGGCGACAACCGGCTTGCCCTGGCAGTGGCTGGCGGAATTGGAGGGGCCGGAGCAGATCCCAACACGGCTGCTGGGCCGCATTCAAGAATCCCAAGCTTTTCACCGCTGGCTGGACGAAGCCAGCCCCACCCAGATCGCCCAGCTCTGTCAGCGGCTGCTGCGACCGGATCCCCTGCCGGCAGTTGTTTCTCCGAAGTAGAAGACGCCCCCCGGCACCACCATCAGCCAACTTTGGGATTGCGCACTACGCTTAGCCCTGCCGGCTGGAGTTGTGCCTCTTCGGCTCTGTCGGGCAGCGGGCGCAAGGGAGGGCCAAAGCGGCCAACGGCTATGGTGTTGTGCAAAGCCGGGATCCGGCGGATGGATCCCTGGCGTAGGCAGCGGTGCAGGCGGCGCAGCAGGAAGAGGTCAGCCTCGGAGCAATCCTCTTGGAAGACTTTGACGTTAAGTTCGTGTTCCTGAGCAGCGGTAAGCAGACCGGTCATCATGGCAGTTTGAATAATTTGCTGCACAATCGTGCTTTTGATCTCACTCATGGTGGGGATGCTCTTGGATTGAGACTTTTCGCTGGTTTCATTCTCGGCAAGACCCTCTGAAATGGACTCCGCCGAATGGCGGATTGGATATACGCACTTTGCCGGCTTTTTCGCTGCCCAAGATCCCGGGCCTTTCACGGGTTTATAAGCTTCGACTTTGCTCAGATCCCATGCGGAGAGAAACCTAGGATCGGCGATGCGTTAGACTTTCACGTCTAACTCGAAGCCGGAGCAGCAATTGGATACTTAGGGATCCCATTGATGGGGCAGTGCAAAATTAAACTTGCAAATGGCTTGTCTGAACTTGCTTAACTTGGCCGACATCCTATTTTTTCGAGCCACTGTCTGTAGTAATACGGAAACGAAGAGGCCTTGCAACTACCGACAAATGGCGTAGGCCTGTCCAGACTTTACTTTCTGCAATCCCTGCCAAGGGAGAGCTGGCTCCCCCCTCAGGGGGCAGCGCAGCCGTTCTGTGTTAGTTTGGGGGCGTCCTACTTCTGCGATTGGCTGTGTCGGAAAGCCCCCAAAAAGTCGGCTGTGCCGCCCCTTTGGGCTGCTGTGGATGCGGCTGTCTGGGCCTGCTGGCGGTGCTGGGCTTGGGGCTGGCGGGGGCAGGGATCCTGGTCTGGAATGGGATCCGGGCTTCAGGCGCCTATCGCACCTACCAGTTGGCGGTGGAGCGGCTCGAACAGACTGCGGTGGTGGTGGAGCGGCTGGGGGATCCCCTGCGTCCGGGCTGGCCCTCGCGGCTGCGCTTTCAAGAGGATGAGCAAGCCGGCTGGGCCTGTCTGTCCTTTTTGATCACGGGATCCCGGCGCACCGGCGAGGTGGCTGTGGAGTCGGAGCGGGGGGTGGCCGGCTCAGCCTGGCAGTTGCGCCATCTGCAGGTGAAAGTGGATGGGGATCCACAGGCCATACAGATCCTGAAAGGGGAGGGGGGATCCCGCTGTGAACAAGAGGAGCCGGCTGCAGGGGCAGTGCTGCCGACAGGCGAGATCTGAGTAGTTGGACATGCTTAGCCGCGGGTAAAGTCAAAAGGACTCCGTCCCGCTGACGCGAACGGTTGTGGCCCTGGATCCCTATGCGAACAGTTCCCTATCTGCGCTTGCTGCTGCTGTTGGCGCTGTTGGCCTCGTTCGCGGGCCTGATCGTCTGGCTGATCCAATCGTTTTTGGATCTGTACTACGCCACCCGCTACCACCCGATTTTGGGGGGGCTGTTGATCGGGGTGCTGGTGTTGCTGCTGCTGGTGTTTTTGGCCGCTTCCATCTACTACTTGTTTCTGTTCCGCCCCGCCCCTAAAACCGAGAGGCTTCCCAGGCCAGCTCCCCCGGCAACTCCTGCCGAGAAGTGGGAGGCAGCCCGGCGCAACCTGGCGCAACTAGAAGCTCAGATGGCGCAGATCCAGGATCAGGTGGCGCGGGCGGCGCTGGCGGAACGGTCGGCCCGGCTGGCCCAACAGTTGGCCCAGCCGCAACTGAAGGTGGTGGTTTTCGGCACCGGATCGGCGGGCAAAACCTCGCTGGTGAACGCGCTGCTGGGGCGGCGGGTGGGGGCGGTGGGGGCAACGCTGGGCACCACGCAGGCGGTGGCGGTTTACGATTGGGACCTGCCCGGGATCCCCCACCCGGTGCAGATCGTGGACTGTCCGGGCATTTTGGAGATCGGGCCGGCAGGGGCGATGCGGGAAGAGGAGGCGCAGGCCCAGGCCCAAGCTGCCGATCTGCTGCTGGTGGTGGTGGACGGGGATCTGCGCCGGTCGGAGGTGGATCCCTTGCGTCGGTTGATCGCCCTGGGCAAGCGGGCTCTGCTGGTGCTCAACAAAATCGACCGTTACACCCCCGAAGAACGGCGGCTCCTGCTGCAACGGCTGCGGGAACGGGTTTACCCCTTGATCCAACCGGAAGATGTGCTGCCGGCCGCCGCTGCTCCAGCCCCTGTACAGGTGGGATCCCAAACCTGGCAGCCGGAACCGGAGGTGGCGGCGGTGCGGGATCGCGTCCAGGCGGTGCTCTACGCCGAGGGGGGATCCCTGGCGTTGGACAATGCCCTGCTGCAATCCCAGCAACTGGGCGAAGAGGCCAAGCGGATCATCCAGGCGCAGTTGCGCCGCCAGGCGGAGGAGGTGATCGACCGCTTTCAGTGGATCGTGACCGGCGTGGTCTTTGCCAACCCCATCCCGGCGCTGGATCTGCTGGCCATTGCCGCCATCAACGCCCAGATGGTGGTGGAGCTGGGATCCCTCTACGGCTGCAAGATGAACCTGCAGCAGGGGCGGGAGCTGGCCCTGTCGCTGGCCAAGACCCTGGCCGGCCTGGGGCTGGTGGAGGGGGCGCTCCAACTGACCACCGGGCTCCTGGCCACCGTGGCTGAGGTGAGCGTGGTTGGCTTTTTGGCGACAGCCCCCATCCAGGCGGCCAGCGCCGGCTATCTCACCCGCATTGCCGGCAAAAGCTTCATCGAGTATTTCCAGCGCAACCAAAGCTGGGGGGAAGGGGGGATGCAGGCAGTGGTCAAGGCCCAGGTGGAGAGCGCCCAAAAATCGGGCTGGCTCAAGGAGTTTGTCCGCCAGGCCTCAGAACGGGTTTTTCGCCTGCGCTAGTCCTTGTTGGTGGCCTCGACAGCAATGTCCGTCGGCATGAAGGCCAGCTCCATCTGCGCCACGTAGTCGGCGTAGCTGAGGGCGGGCACATCGTCCCATTCCGCCAGGCCGTGCATCCGCTTCGACCACTCGATAAAGGGGGCAGGGTAGGCGTAGGTCAAGCTGGGATCCGCCAGCACCTCTTTGGGCAGCGGCGGAACCGACTTGAGCACGGCCAGCAACGCCGGCGGTCTGTAAATGACCACGCGGGCGGCTTCGATCTGCTCCGGGGAAACCTTGAACTTGGCAGCGATGAACGAAATTACTTTGGAAAGGGCCATCCCCCACCCTCAACTTGGCCTGTACAGCTAGATCGCCGCAAGGGCAAGCAGTCGACCACGGGAATCCCACCGGGGATCCCTTGCTGCAGATTGTTGTTGCCCGCTATCCTAGTAAAGCCGAAAAATTGGGGAAACAGGTGAGCCGTGGCTAAAAAAAGCATGATCGAGCGGGAGAAAAAGCGCCAACGCTTGGTCGAAAAATACCGGGAGAAGCGCCAACAACTCAAGGCGGCCATGGCCGATCCCAACATCGACCAGGCCACCCGCATGGAGCTGCACGCCCAACTGCAAAAACTCCCTCGGGCCAGCTCGCCCACCCGCCTGCGCAACCGCTGCTGGAAAACCGGGCGTCCCCGCGGCTATTTCCGGGATTTCGGCCTCTGCCGCAACAGCCTGCGGGAAATGGCCCACCGCGGCCTGCTGCCGGGCGTGGTCAAGGCAAGCTGGTAGAGCCAAGCTTGCCAGCCGCTGGTTACAACCCCGCCCGCAGGAGCGGAGCGTTGCGAGCGAAAACCAGGCTGCTGGCCGTCTCAGTCGAGGGGAGGGCATCTCCTGTCTCCGAGGGGGGTGGAGTTTGCTCAGGGCTGGTCGGCCAGCGGCGCTGGTTGAGATGTCAAAAACTTTTGTCTTCAGGCGAGGGAAGTATCTCAGCCGGGCGGCTGCTCTCGCCAAGTTAGCGAGGGATCCCTGTGGCCCTAGAGCCTTTCCAGATCTGCGACGAAGATCTCACCCCCGAAGTGGCAGAGGCGCTGGCCGGGGAAACCCTCTTGGCTGTGGACACCGAAACAATGGGGCTGATCCCACAGCGGGACAGGCTCTGTGTGGTGCAAATAGCCAACGCTGCCGGCGAGGTGGTGCTGCTGCGGCTGAGCCGCGGCGTGAAGCAGGCCCCCCATTTGGCGCGGCTGCTGACGGATCCCAACATCGAAAAGATCTTCCATTACGCCCGTTTTGACCTGGCCATGCTGCGCTACCACTTGGGGATCCAGGCCTGGCCGGTCTTCTGCACCAAAATTGCCAGCAAGCTGGCCCGCACCTACACCAGCAAGCACAGCCTGAAGGACGTGGTGGGCGAGCTGTGCGGGGTGGAGCTGAATAAAACTGCCCAGAGCTCCGACTGGGGAAACGTCCAGGCCCTCTCGCCGGAGCAGTTGGAGTACGCGGCCAACGATGTTCGTTACTTGATCCCGGTGCGCCACAAGTTGGCCCAAATGCTGCAGCGGGAAGAGCGCTGGGAGCTGGCACAGCGCTGTTTTCAACACCTCCCCACCCTGGTGGAGCTGGATCTGCTGGGATATGGCAACGTCTTCGAGCACCAGTAGCGAAGGCCCTCAGTTGGCCAAGTCGGGGAAGGTGGCCCGCACCGCCGGGTGGATGAGCTTGCCGCCGCAGAGGTTGAGCCCCTTGGCCAGGGCCGGGTCCTGCTCCAAGGCGGCGCTCAAGCCGAGGTTGGCCAACTTGAAGATGTAAGGGAGGGTGGCGTTGACCAGCGCCTGGGTCGAGGTCCAGGGGACGGCCCCCGGCATGTTGGGAACCCCGTAGTGCAAGACTCCATAGGCTTCGTAAACCGGCTGGGCATGGGTGGTGGCCTTGGTGGTGGCGATGCACCCCCCCTGATCCACGGCCACATCCACGATCAAAGAGCGGGGCCGCATCTGGGCCACCAGCTCTTCCTTCACCAAAACCGGGGCGCGTCTGCCCGGCACCAACACCGCTCCCACCACCAGGTCGGCCTCGCGGACACATTCCTCGATGCTTTGGGCGGTGCTGTAGAGCAGCTCCACCCGCGAGCCGAAGATCAGCTCCAGCTCGTTGAGGCGCTGCAGGTTGATGTCCAAAATCTGCACCCGTGCCCCCAGGCCAACGGCCATCTTGGCCGCCTCAGTGCCCACGGTTCCCCCGCCCAGGATCACCACCCGCCCCGGCGGCACCCCCGGGATCCCGCCCAGCAACACGCCCCGCCCCCCCTGCTGTCGGGTCAGGTAATGGGCGCCAAACTGCACCGAGAGCCGCCCAGCGATCATGCTCATGGGCGCCAACAAAGGCAGGGATCCATCGGCCAGCTCCACCGTCTCGTAGGCCAGGCAGGTGGCCCCCGAACGCAGCAGGGCCTGAGTCAGCTCGCGGCTGGCCGCCAGGTGCAAATAGGTAAACAGGATCAGATCCGGGTGGAGCAGGGGATACTCGGCGGGCAGGGGCTCTTTGACCTTCACCACCAACTGCTGCCGGTAGATCTCCTCAGGGGTGGCGGCCAGCTTGGCCCCCGCTTTTTGGTAGTCTTCGTCGCTAAAGCCCGCCCCCTGGCCAGCTTGGGTCTCCACCCACACCTGGTGCCCCTGCTCCGTCAGAGCCCGCACCGCCGCCGGCGTCAGGCCAACGCGAAACTCCTGCTCCTTGATCTCTTTGGGCACACCAATGCGCATAGGGATCCCCATAGGGCTGTCTTCCAGTCTAGACAGACCAGCGCTGGGATGGGATCCCTGGCCGACGGGGGGCGGCAGGAATTGTAAAGTTTTGTGCGCAATCTGTCGGGGCGAGCCGTTGTTAGCTTTCCCCTGGCAACACCAGGCTTTAAGAGGAATCTAGAACTGCTTGCCCAAATTGACCCAAAAACGTGACATAATGCCCTCAAAACAGCGAATTTCCCGACTTGCGCTTATCCGGCGAAGCAGTGTTAATATCTGTTTCGGGAAGTCTCCGTACTCCCTCGCAAACGCACCTTGAAAACCTTATGGATTCAGCCTTTTCCGGGGGTAGGGTTGATCCCTACCTTTTCCCCGCAAGGGGACGGAAACGTAGCGGGTTCGTGCGCTTTCACCCCAGAACATTGAGATCGGTTGATCCCTACCTTTTCCCCGCAAGGGGACGGAAACATCACGGACAATGACGGTGATTACCGGTTCCATCAAGTGTTGATCCCTACCTTTTCCCCGCAAGGGGACGGAAACAGGTACACTCTCGGATTACTAATGAAAAAATAGAGTGTTGATCCCTACCTTTTCCCCGCAAGGGGACGGAAACTCGTCCTCAACAGACTCTACGGTCCAGTCCATGTGATTAAGTTGATCCCTACCTTTTCCCCGCAAGGGGACGGAAACGTCACCACCTCATTAATGGTGTGTGGGGTCAAATTAAGTTGATCCCTACCTTTTCCCCGCAAGGGGACGGAAACCCCAGTGTGACCCCAACTTTGGGGAGTACTGGGATGAGTAGTTGATCCCTACCTTTTCCCCGCAAGGGGACGGAAACTTTCCCTCGAGCTGGGTTATGAAAAAGACCCGGCAGCTGTGCAGTTGATCCCTACCTTTTCCCCGCAAGGGGACGGAAACACTGCCAAAGTTGAGCTGTACTAGAGGCTAAGCCCAGAGTGTTGATCCCTACCTTTTCCCCGCAAGGGGACGGAAACCTTTCTGTACGCGAACTTGTTCAGAATCCACTCAGGGAGTTGATCCCTACCTTTTCCCCGCAAGGGGACGGAAACTTTTCATTTTGTACCTCCCTTTACAGGGATAAAGGAACACCGTTGATCCCTACCTTTTCCCCGCAAGGGGACGGAAACTATAGGGCTCCGGTGGATCCCTGGTTAGGTCGGGGGTTGCTCTGCCCAGAAGGGATCCCTAGCGCAGGAAGCGGGCCAACAGCAGCAGGCCGAGGCCGCCGAAGAGGATGTTGAAGCTCCAGGCTGCCGCCCAGGGGGGAAGGGCTCCTGCTTCGCCCAGGCTGCGAGACACACTCAGCACCACGTAGTAGGCAAACACCAACAGGATCCCGAAGACGACACCCCCATAGCGGCCCACCCGCCGCGCAGTGGTGGATCCCAGGGGAAGGGAGATCAAGACGGCAAAAAAGCTGGCCAAGGGCAGGGAAAAGCGCATGTGGAACTCGGTGCGCAGGGGCTGGGTATTGAGGTTGGAGCGGGCCAGGCGGGAGATGCGCTCCGCCAGCTCCGGCAGGCTCAGCTCGTTGGGCGGAACCGGCGGCTGCATCAGGGCGGCCAGATCTTGGGAGACCTCTAGCGGCTTGCGGTCGAAGGGCTCTTCGGCCAGGCTGAGGCCGTCAGGGCCGTAGCGGTGGGTCACCCCTTCGCTGAGGGTCCAGTCCAGGCCATTCCACACCGCCTGGGCCGCCAGGGTCACCTCTGCCAACTGGTACTTGCCCCCCGGCAAGGGATCCACCTGCAAGATGGTGACATCCTGCATGGTGTTCAGCCGCGGATCCACCTGGCGGATGAAAAACCAGAGGTTGTCTTCCGTCCCGCCAACGCGGGCGGTTCTGAAAAAGACGTCGTATTGCACCGGGGTGGTGGCCCGGGCCAGGAGCGCCTGCTGGTCGATCTGGCGGATTTCTCGTTTGCTGGCCGGCAGGAGCACGTTGCTGATCCAAAAAGCGCTCAGGCTCATGAGCAGCCCCACCAGCAACAGGGGACGAAAAATGCGCGTAAACGGGATCCCGGCTGCCCGCATGGCGGTAATCTCGCTGTTGCCGCTCAGCTTGCCCAAGGTGAGCATGGTGGCAAAAAAAGCGGCGATGGGCATGCCCAGCAGCACCATCTCCGGCAGATCCAAAATGAGAAGGCGCAACACCGTCAGGGGCGGCACGGATCCCTCGACCAGCCGCTCGGCCAAGGTAAAGAGCCGGCCTGCCAAAAGCAGCAGGGTTCCCCCAGCTATACCGGCCAGCACCGGCGTGAGCATCTGCCCAAACAGGTAGCGCTCCAGCAGCCAGAACTTGGTGAGCAAGCGGGCCATGTCCAACAATTGAGGGATTGGGGCTATTTCAGGCTAGCTTGAACGGTTCTCCGGCAGGCCCTCACCCCCAGCCCCTCTCCCAGAGGGAGAGGGGAGCTGGGATCAACTCACAAGCTGTTTCATGGCTGTTTGCCATGACCATGGCAGCGCTGGCGTTGAACCCAGGTTTGCCGGCCATTGGCTCTGGATCAAGGCCTCCGGGAGGCCGGCGGCTCGGCAGGAGGGGGTAAGGGCTCGGTTTCGCCGCCGGGATCCAAACGGCTGGCCGAGGAGTTGAGGGGAAGCGGGGGCTCAGGATCCAGCTTGGCTCCCCAGGCGGCCAGGTAGGCTCTTTGTTCGGGGGAAAGGCGACGCACCCGGCGAAAGTCCGCGCCGGCCACGATGGCGCCGGCGTAGGCCCCGCTTTTAAAATCGGGCTTTTTTCCTGGCTGAGCCGGAGAAGCCGTCTGCAGGGATCCCACAAACAAGAGGGCGCGGTAGAGATCGGCGCCGCGCAGGTCGGCATTGCGCAGGTTGGCCCCGCAGAGGTTGGTGTGGCTGAGGTCGCAATCCCGCAGGTTGGCTCTTTCCAGGCTGGCCTCGCTGAAGTCCACCCCCCGCAGCAGGGTGCCATGCAGGTCGGCCCCTTCCAGCATGGTGCCCAGATTCACCACCCGGATCCCGTTGAGGCGATCCCGCTGGTAGCCGCCTTTGCCGTCCAGGATGGGCCGGCCCAGGTGTTCGTCGCGGCGCAGGGGGCTAAGCAAGTTAGCGGTGGAGAGGAAGCGCAGGATCTTGGCTTTGCCAAAGCGATCCACGCCGTTGAGGAGCGCCGCCGTGCGCCCGGCCGCAATGGCCCGCTCCAGGGGCCAGTCGTCCAACTGCCCGTCAGGGGAGAGAACCAGGTTGGAGATGCCCTCGAAGTAGGCGTCGATGGTCTGCTGCTGGGTGATGATGTTCTGCTGGATGGTGAGGTCGCGGGAGATGACGTACTGCCGCCAGGCGATGTAGGCGGCCAGGAGGGCGATCAGGATCTGACCTGTAGCCCCGAACACCTCGCCCAAAGCCCCGATGGCCTCCCAGCTCAGGGATCCCAGGGCCGAGAAGGCTCCACTCCAGACCAATCCTCCCATCACCGCCAAGCCGAGAGCTGCTGCCGCCCACCCCAGGCTGGGCCAGGTGGTCAGCCACTGCCAGAGGTCGCGCCCGATCTGCACCCAGAGCGGCTGCCCCCACCAGCCGGCCAGGCCCAGCCAAGCCAGCACCGCCCCCCAGCCCAGGGCCGGCTGCCCTGCCCACTGGCCCAGCAGCAGCAGCAGGGCTGGGATCCCCAACAACAGCAGGTTGAGCAGGGGGCGCCCAGACGAGAGGGAAGCCAGCGGCAACTCTTGGGAGGAGCCTTCGCGGGCAAGGGCTTCGTCGGTCATGGCAAGGGTATACTCTAGGGGTAGCGTTGGATCTACAAAAAGAAGCCTGCGTCAGTCCGTATTTGGAGTTGGGGAAGAGGGCAGGATCCTGCCTGTCAGGTTTGGTAGGATAGCCTCGACCCTCCTTCCTTGTCTGGCCCAGCCTGGTGTGGGGATGACTCCTATGATCTCTTCCTTATCGTTCATCCGTCTGCAGAAATCCGGCGAACACCAATTTACAGCAGTCCTGCCTGACTTGCGGTTGCAGCGTCACGGCTCCGCGACGCTGACGCGACTGGCCACCTCTTTGCTGTTGAGCACCAGCTTACTGCTGGCGGCAGGAAGGGATCCCAGTTGGGCGCAAACTTCCCTGGACACCGGCCTTTTGGAGAAGCAGGCCCTGCCCCAAGCGCCGCCGCTGCCGGACGACCGCCCCGCCATTTTTGTGGATGCCGCCAATGGCAGCGATACCCAAGGGGATGGATCCCGCAACAACCCCTTCAAGACCATCACCCATGCCATCAGCCGGGCGCCAGCCGGCAGCATCATCCAGCTTCTGCCGGGGGTGTACAGCGCAGAAAGCGGCGAAGTCTTCCCCATCCGCCTCAAGGCCGGCCTTATCTTGCGCGGGGACGAGTCCACCTTGGGAGAGGGCTACCTGATCGATGGCGGCGGCACCTACATGAGCCCGACCTTGGCCCGGCAAAACGTTGCCCTGCTGGCAGAGACCGGCTCAGAGGTGCGGGGGGTTACCCTGCGCAACCAGGGTCGGCGCGGCTACGCCCTCTGGGTAGAATCGGCTTCCCCACGCATTCTCAACAACAGCTTTGTGGGCAGCATCCACGACGGCATTTTCATCGCCGGCGCCTCCAACCCCTGGATAGAAGGCAACCGCTTCTACAAAAACGGGGCCAACGGCATCTCCGTCTTGGGCACCTCCCAGCCCACCATTGTCAACAACCTCTTCCAAGAGACCGGCTTTGGCCTCACCATCGACCAGCGCTCGGCGCCGATTGTGCGCAACAACCGCATCCTGCAAAACCGCACCGGCATTGTGGTCGGCGGCAGCGCCCGTCCCATCCTGCGCAACAATCTCATTGCCCGCAACCTGGAGACTGGCCTGACAGCTATCACCACCGCCCAGCCAGATTTGGGCACGGCTTCGGATCCGGGCAACAACATTTTTGAGGGCAACGGCCAGTACGACATCCTCAACGCCACCCGCAGTCTGCGCCTCAACGCCAACGGCAACCAACTGGCAGGCAAAACCAAAGGGGAACTGGATCTGGCCGGCCAGACCACGGTGGCTGCGCTGCCCAGCAACGCCCCGCCACCCATTGCGGCAGGCGGCTTGACGCTGCCCACAACTCCGCAGGCCGAGCCTCCGGCTCCCAGCAGGGATCCCCAGCCGGCGGCGGCCTCTCCCACCTTGCCGGTGGTGACGGTGCCCCAATCGACTGCCCCCGTTCCCCCTCCTGCAGCGGGATCGGGAGGGCGCATTTTGCCCAGTGCCCCCCCTCAGCCGGCAGGCGCTCAACCCCAGGAGTTTGTTGCCGTCCCCTTCACCCCCGATGGCTCCACCACGCCTGCCCAACCGGTTGAGCCTGCTCCTGCCACTCCCGTCCGCCAGCAATCTGTGGCTCCTCTCACGGATATTACTACCCTCCTGCCACCCCCGGCTCGCCGACAAGCGGGCAGCAGCCCAACAACCCCCCCTGTTCCCGTTGCCGCGGCTCCAGAACCGGCGGTAGCCCCAGCAGAGTCGGCCACCCGCTTTCGTGTGCTGGTGACCCCCAAGGGCAGCGACGATTTGCAGCGGCTGCGGCAGCTCGTCCCCGAAGCGGTGGAGACCGTGTTCAACGGCAGGAGGGTGCTGCAGGCCGGCCTCTACGACAGCCGCAGCCAGGCCCAGTCAGTCTTGGATCGGCTGTTGGACGCCGGCTTTGACGCGGTGGCGGAGATGATCTTCCGTTGACCTCACTGCCCAGGGATCCCCCCCGGCAGGATAGGAACTCCCCAGCAGGGAATGTATGATGCCTAGCACGGCTTTTTCCAGAGCAATGGGGAGGAAAGCCGTGCCGTCAGGTTGTCCTGGGGATCAGCCAGGGCAAGCAATGGGGAAAGTCCGGTGCAAATCCGGCGCTGTGCCGCAACTGTGATGGGCTGAGGCCCTCAGTCAGGATGCCCGCCTGCGGCTTTGGCTCAAAGCTTAGCCCTTCCGCGTCGCACGGAAGCAGGAGCAACCGGATGAAAGTAACTGTATGTCTCAGCCTTGGGCTGGGGATCTTGAGTTTGGGGATCCCGGCCTGGGGGCAGGCAATCTTGGATACCGGCCTCAGCGCCGAGATTTTGAATCAACCCGTCACCACCCCGTTTCGCCGTCCCGGCCTGCTGCGAGAGTCTTCCCGCCCAGTCTATGTCATCACCCGCCAGCAGATGCGCCAGCAAGGGGCAAGGACGGTGCAGGAAGCCCTGCGCTACTTGCCCGGGATCCTCAGCGATGGCACAGCGGGAACTCAGTTGGGAGCTCTTAGCTCTCAATTCATGCGAGGGGCGCGAACGGCGCAGGTATTGGTGCTCTTGGATGGCCGCCCTCTCAACGATCTGGGTTTTTTCGGGGGGTTTGACCTCTCGCAAATCACCACCGATGTCGTCGAGCGAATTGAAGTCTCCCCCGGCGGCGGCTCTACCCTGTACGGCTCAGACGCCGTTGGCGGCGTGATCAACATCGTCACGGTGGAGCCGCAGCCAGAAACGGAGACGGTGCTGGAAGCGGCGGTCGGCAGCTACGGTCTCAATGAGCAAGGGATCCAAAGTCGCGGCCAAGCCCAGGATCTGGGCTGGGTGCTCAGCTATCGCCGTCTGCAAAGTAACAACGACTTTCCCTTTGCCATTGAGCGGCTGGGCAAGTCAGGCAGGCGGGAAAACTCGGCGGTGGAGTACCACAACTTGCAGGCCAAGCTCACCTGGCAACTGGCCGAAGATCAAGTCCTAACAGCCAACGCCCTCTACCTCAACAAAGCCTTTCGCGTGCCCGGCAGTGTAGAGTTTCCCTCTCCCGACGCAGAGCAAAACACCAACGATCTGCTGCTGGATCTCAGTTGGCTGTGGACTCAGGAAACAGGATCCCTGCAGGCAAGAGTCTTTTTGGACGATCTCAACTACCGCTTCAGCGCTCCGCAAAGCCAGGGATCCCGCGACGTCATCTTGCGCAATGGCTGGGGATCCCAGCTTCAATATGCTTGGCAGGCCGGCGAAAACCTAGAGGGAGTTTTGGGGGCAGATTATCGCTCTATCTCAGCCCGCAATACGACTTTTTCTTTTGCCAGGGGTTCTGCCAATATCAACTACGACGATACGGTTAACCAGGGGGCCCTGTTTGCCCGCCTGGACTACAGCCCGGATCCCCAGTTCCACCTCGACCTGGGCATCCGTCAGGACTTCAGCAGTTTGGCCAACGGCTCGGCCACCTCGCCGGCTGTGGGGATCCGGTGGGCAGTTGCCGAGGGAACTACCTTGAGGGCCAGCTACGCCGGCAGCTTTCGCACCCCCTTGATCTCGGAATTGTTCTTTCGGCTGCGCGGCTTTTTTGAAGTGGATGGCAACCCCAATCTCCGCCCAGAGCGAGGGGAAAGCTTTGACATTGGCTTAGATCAAGCCTTGGGAGATTTTGGCCTGCTGCGCTTAACTTTTGCCCACAACCGCATCCGCGATGGCATCACCTTTGTCAGCCTTGGGCCGCGCCGGGGAACCTATGAAAATATCGGGCTGGTCGAATATACCGGCCTGGAAGCGGCTTTAGATTTGCGTTTGGGGGAAAACTGGACGCTTTTTGCCAACTACACCCTCAATGATCCCATCATCCGCGCTGCCCTTAACCCGGCCACAGTTGGCAAAGAGCTAGCCTTTGTAGGAGCCGATAGCTTCAATCTAGGCCTAAGCTACCGCCACGAGCAGGGCTGGTACGGCTCGATTTTGGTCCATCACATTGGGAGCTTTTTTACCAACAATGCCAATACGGAATCCCTGCCAGGCTACACCACCGTGGCTCTGCGCGGCGGGATCCCGTTGGCTGAGGCCCTGAGCCTAGAGTTGGGGATCGACAACCTGCTGGATGAGCAGTATGAAGTTTTCCCCGGCTATCCCGGAGTTGGCCGCACGCTGAGGGTGAACTTGCGGGGGCAATTTTAGCGATATCCCAGGCTGTTTTTAACTCTCCGGCTGACCACTTTTAGCGAGAACTTTCCAAGTTGATTGTCTGCTTTACGGTTTAGTTTGGATGCAACTTATGGCGATCTCAACCAACTCTCTATCTCCTAACTTTTCTCCATCGACAACTTCGGCTCAAGCTGAGGCCGAACATTACCTCTGGATCTGCACCACCTGCGGATCTCGCTGGGTGAACGGCCAAAAAGAAGGGACTAGCAAAGGAGAAATGCTCCTGGCCGCCTTGCAATCGCAAGTGCTCAATTCCCAATTGCACCTGAAGCCAGTTGCCTGTATGAGCGGCTGCAGCCATGCCTGCGTGATTGCCCTAGCAGCCCCGGGGAAGATGACCTATGTCTTTGGCGATCTCGATCCAAAAGATGTAGAGCCAATCTTACAAACGGCGGAGCTGTATTTGACAAAGCCCGATGGGATCCTGCCCTGGGCAGAGCGCCCCATCAAAAAGGGGGTGATTGCCCGCATTCCGCCAATCCAATAGGAGCAACCTATGGCCGCTTTCAGTCCCTGGATCACGCCCTTAAACCAGACTTGGCAAGAGGTTTCCCCCACCGGCTGGACAACCGTTTACGAAGGGATCCCGGCTCACATCGACTGTCTTGGGCCATTGCTCTATGAGCTCTTTCAGGAGCGCTGGGCCGAGATCCAAGTGGGCCAGGTGGTGGAGGGAGGAGTGCTGGAGGCGGCCTTCAAGGATCCCCCTGCTCTCTGTGTGCTCTACGACGGCTATTTGACCGTGGCCACCGAAACTTGGCATTTGCACCTGTGTCTAGAAGAGCACCAGGGCGGCCCCTACAGCAGAACTCCACCTGAGCTGCGCCGCAAAAGATTGGTCGGCCGCGCCGCCCTCTATCGCCGCCTCAATCCGCAGGGCCAGCCTCGCCAATGGGGGATCCAATTTTGGAACGGAGCAGAGGAATCGCTGCTGCAGATCTTTTTGCCCAGTCCCTTTTTGGGGCCAGGAGAAGACTACCTGCCCGAAGGCAAAGCCGACTATCAGAAGCTCTCCCTTTATGAACGCCTGCGGGCCATTTACGTCGAGGGAAAAGAGCGGATCCCGTATGAAGATAACCCCCTCAAGCGGCCCTATTTGGCGGTTTGCCGTTCCAGCCGCTGCTATCCTTCTCGCCACTATCAGCCCGTTGTGGAAGCTCTGCAATCGGCCCTGCGGGAAGCCAATTTGGATATTCAGGTCATTACTTCCGGATGCCTAGAAGTCTGTCAACAAGGGCCGGTGGTTTTTTACTCCGGAGATCGCACCTGGTACAAGCGGGTTACCCCCCAAGTAGCGCGGCAAATTGTCCAGGAGCATCTGCTAAAGAACTGCCCCTTGAAAGCTCACCTTTTTCCTGGAGATTAGCCTATGGTTAGCCTACAAGCTCTTGTCCAGTCCATCCCCAAGCCTCGCCGCGGGATCCCAGAAGTAATTTGGATCCAAGCCAGCCGAGATCTAGCCCAAGGTCGATTTTGGCCCAGCCTATTTACCACCATCGGCTGCCTGAGCAACATTGCCTATACCTGCACGCTTCCTTTTGTAACTGTTGGCATCATCGCGGGCACCACGTTAACTCGCCAAAGGGCAATTATTAGCGCTTCGATGATTTGGCTGGCCAACCAAATCTTTGGCTACACCTGGCACAACTATCCCCGTACACCTGATTCTTTTGCTTGGGGGTTGGTCTTGGGGATCGGCACGGTGGGGGTCGCTTTTGCTGCCGGCTACCGACCTCTGTTTTCTCAGTCCAAACCTATTAGGCCAAGGCAATTGCTGCTGAACTATCTTTGGATCCCAGCCATGCTGATCCTAGGGTTCCTTGCTTTTGAAGGGCTGATCTTGGCAGCCGGCCTGGTTCTGGGCGGAACGGAGGGCTTGACCCTGCCCATCTTGGCCAAGATCTGGCTGGACAACTGGCTGTGGACGGGATTTTGGCTTGGGATCCACGCGCTGCTGGCGTGGGACAGAGGACGCCGGTTGTGGTGGGAGAGGGGAAACTTCGCTGATCTGGAGCATCCCTAAGGGAGATCCAGGCCACAATGGGGGTGACCTGTGCCAGAAGGGATCCCTTTGCAGCCTGCTCAACTCGATTGTGGCGGGAGCGCTTTCCGCCTGTCTCTCCTTTCTCCTTGCCAGCGTCTGCTGCTGTTTAGCGGCAAGGGGGGCGTAGGCAAAACCACCCTCACCTGTGCCCTGGCCCGTCACCTGGCCCAGGCGCAACCAGAGCGCCGTCTGCTGCTCCTGTCCACCGATCCGGCCCACTCCCTGGGGGATGTGCTGGGGATCCCGGTGGCCGACGTTCCCCAGCCCCTGCCGGATTGGCCCAACTTGCAGGTGCGGGCTCTCCAGGCCGAGGTGTTGCTGCAGGATTTCAAGCAGACCTACGGCCCGGCTCTGGAGCTGATTGCCGAGCGGGGCAGTTGGCTGGCCAAGGAAGATCTCCTGCCCCTTTGGGATCTGGACTGGCCGGGGGTGGACGAGCTGATGGCCATCTTAGAGGTCAACCGGCTGCTGGCGGGCCAAGAGGTGGATACAGTTATCCTGGATACCGCCCCCACCGGCCACACCCTGCGGCTGTTGGAACTGCCCGACTTTCTCGACAATTTGCTGGCGGTGTTTGCCACCTTCCAGGCCAAGCACCGCGAGGTTGTCCAATCCCTCACGGGCGCCTATCGACCGGATGAGGCCGACGCCTTCCTGGCCCGCTTGCAGAGCGAGCTGGAGGGGGGCAAAGCCCGCCTCACCGACCCGGAGAGCACTGCCGCCTGGCTGGTGCTGATCCCGGAGCCGTTGAGCGTGGCGGAGACGCGCCGCTTTTGTCAACAACTGCAAAGCCGCCGGGTGCCCATTGGCGGCCTGTTGGTCAACCAGGTGTTGTTGGGAGCCAGCGGGAGAGCGTCGTCTGGGATCCCGCCGTCCCCCCTCTACCTGGCCCGCCAGCAGGAACAGCGGCGCTGGCTAAAAGCGCTCCAAGAGGAGCTGCCTGGCTATCCCATCTGGGTTTGTCCCTATCAACTGGAGGAGCCCATTGGGCCGGCGGCCCTGGACAAGCTGGTGCAGCAGCTTCGTCCCTTGCCAGAGGTGCTGCTGCAGTTGGAAGAGATTCCCGCTAGCCCAGGGGAGCCTGTCGGCGGGATCCCCTCCCCCCCAAGGGTGGCCCTGCCAGATTTTTTGGCCCAAGGGATCCGCCTGCTGCTGGTGGGAGGCAAAGGCGGGGTAGGCAAGACCACGGTGGCCGGGGCGCTGGCCTGGAACTTGGCCCAACGCCATCCCGACCGGCAGCTCTTGCTGGTCTCCATCGACCCGGCCCACTCGCTGGGGGATCTGTTCGGGGTGAAATTGGGGCAAGATCCGCTGCCGCTGCTGCCCAATTTGCTGGGGCAGGAGATCGAGGCGGCGGCAGTGCTGGAGCGCTTCCGGCAGGAGTACCTGGAAGAGGTGGCGGCCATCTTGGCCGGCGAAGGGACGGCGGGGGTGGAGGTTCAGTACGACCCGCAGGCCTGGCGGCAGCTTTTGCAGATGGCTCCACCGGGCCTGGACGAGGTGATGGCCCTGCTGACGGTGCTGGAGCAGGAGGCCAGCGGCCAGTTCAACCTGGTGGTGGTGGATACAGCCCCCACCGGCCATCTCCTGCGCTTTTTGCAGATGCCGCAGGCCCTGGAAGGTTGGGTCAGCCTGGCCCTGAAGCTGTGGCTAAAGTACCGCGACGTGGTGGGCCGGCCAGAATGGGCGCAGCGGCTGCGGGATCTCTTAGGCCAGGTGCGGCAGCTCCGGCAGCGGCTGCGGGATCCCCAGTTTGTTAGCTTTATCCCCGTCTTCAACCCGGAGCAGGCGGTTCTGGCGGAAACCGAGCGCCTTCTGGCGGAACTGGATGCCCTGGGGATCCCTCATCCCTACGCCGTTCTCAATCGGGTTTGGCTGGAGGAGGCCACCCCCTTTGGTGCAGCGCTGCGGCGCCGCCACCAGGCCATCTTGGCCCAGTTGCCCCAGCGATTCTCCCAGCAGGCCATTGTCACCGTCCCTTTTCTGCACCCACCCAGCTTAGAGGCCATCGGGGCTTACCTGCTGGCTTCCTCTAGCCCGATGTTGCCAGAAACCTCCACCTAGCGCCTGGCAGAGCCGCTAGCCTGGAAAAGGTGCCAGTGCGGCTTTTCCCCCTCACCTTGCTGCTTTTGCCTATGGTGTTCAACCTCCCCCTGCAAGCCATTCCTCTGTTCTCCATCGCAGCGGCCATCCTGTTGGTGTACCTGCCTATGGGCGTGGTGGGCTATGCCCGCGCCCGCGTCGGCTACGATCCCCATGCGCCCCGGGCAATGTTCGACCGGCTGCCTCCCTACGGCCAGCGGGCTACCTGGGCCCACGCCAATGGCTTCGAGGCCCTGGGCACCTTTGCGCCCTCAGCTCTAGTAGCCTACGTCACCGGCCCCCACCCGGATCCCTGGCTGTTTGGCCTCAGCGGCGATGAAGGGGTGGCCGTGCTCTGCGGCGTGTTTCTGCTGGCGCGGCTGCTCTACAACTTCTTCTACATTGGCGACATTCCCATCGGGCGCTCCCTCTCCTTCTTGGTCGGGTCGCTGGCCACGCTGGGCCTGCTGCTCATTGGCCTGTTGCCGTTTCTGGGCCAGAACCTGGCCTAGCCGGGCAGTTGCAGGGAAGACAGGGCCACCCCAGCCCGGTGGGCCACCACCACGCCAATGGCCTCTAGGTAGGAGCTAACGGCCACATGCGGGATCCCCAACTGGCGAGGGTGGACCTGCATCACCGTGGCGTTCTCTTCGACAGCGATAAACAGGGGCGGGCGGGGGCGGCTAGCTAGGTAAAGCAGGCCGGGGCCGCCAAAGGCAGTGGCCGGGGCAATGACGCTGTCCACCTGCTCCGCGGTCAGGTCGCCCGGCTGGGGGGGATCCCCCCTTCTGATAAACTGGGGGGCATAGCTCAGCCCCGCCAAAACGGAGGGCAGGAAGGTAAACCCCACCTCTTCGGCGGCGGCGCGGGGGTGGACCGGCTTAGGGGCGGGATCGGGGTAGAAGGCGGGGGCGTGGGCACAGGGGATCCCCAGCTCTCGCACCACCAGGTGGCTGAGGATGGCCTCGGCCCCAGCCAGGGGATCGACCCCCTGCCCCTGCTCGTACCGGCTGAAGTCCAGATCGTCGGGGAAGCGGGCCACCACGGCAAGGGCCTCGGCTCCCGCGCAGAGCAGCTCGCGGGCGGCCTCCAGGAGCGCCTCGGGATCCTCTAGGGATCCCTGGCTGGCCCCGGCAGGGGAGAAGCTGACGGCAACGCCCAGGGGTCGAGGAGTCAAGCGCAAGGGGCCGATGTCCAGCCCCAGCGTGGCCTGGGCGGCCTGCAGAACGTGCAGGTGGCGTTGGCGCAAGTCTTCTGGGATCCCGGCATCCAGCACCACCCCGACGCGGTTTTGCCGCACCGGCCTGAGGAACCACTCCCCGGCACAGAAGCGATCCAGGCCGTACCCTTCCACGTAGAGCACATTCCCCATCGGCCAAAACAGGGTGGCGCCGTTGAGCACATTGGGATGGGTGATGAGGCAGTCGACTGCAGCGGCCAAGGCGCGGGCCACCGGCAGGGCATCGCCGGCAAAGCCACCCACGCGGGCCCCAATGCCCGTGGGAACCAAAAGCAGCGCCGTGTAGGGGCGACCCATTGGCCACTTGGGAGGACTAGACCTGGGACAACAGCTGCTGCGCCAGCGCCTCGGCCCGCCGCACGCAATCGCCCAGGGCCACGCCATCGAGGTAGTTGGCGCATACCCAGATCCCTGGCGTCTGGGAGGCCAGGTGGGCCTGCACCTGGGCTATGCGTTGCCGGTGGCCAAGGGTGTACTGGGGGATGGCGCGGGGCCAGAGACGTTCGCCCAGGTAGACGGGCTCGGCGCGGCGGGTGAGCAGAACCTGGCTGAGCTCCTCGTGGGCAAGTTGGGCCCGCTCTTGAGGAGACAAAGCCGTGAGGGGCGGGATCCCCCGCCGGCGGGCCAAGGCCGCATCGGTGGCGCCGCCCAGGAAGCTGAGGAAGCTGTGGTAGCCCTGGGGAGCCCGCTCTGGAAAAAGGCAGGAGGCCCAGATCGTGCCCAGGGTGCGCAGGCCCTGGGAACGGGGGATGAGGTGGCCAAAGCCCCGCAGCGGCTGGGGCAGGGCCTCTTGGGGATAGGCCAGAGCCACCACCGCCACCGGCGGATAGAGGATCTCGGCCAAGAGCTGGCTGGCCGGGGGGTTGAGCTCCTGTAGCAGCGCGGCAGCCTCGTAGGCGGGGAGGGCCAGCACCACCTGGCGGGCAGCCACCCAGCGGGATCCCTCTGGGGTCTCAAAGCCCACCCAGTAGAGCTCTCCCGCCCGCTTCAGCTGCAGCGCTCGCCAGCCCAGCCGCAGGCTGTCGCCCAGCTTTTGGGCTAGGGCCTCTGGCAACTGCTGCAGCCCCTGCCTCAGATTGCCCAGTTGGCCCCGTTTGGGCGGGGGTTGGATGGCCGCAGGAGAAGGCTGGGGTCTTTGGCGCAGAGCCTGCAGGGCGCCGGCAAAGAGGCTGCCATAGCGCTCCTCCAGGCCCGCCACGCGAGGGAAAGCCGCCACGGCGCTGAGCTGATCCGGATCCCCCGCATAAACCCCCGAGGTAAAGGGCTCCACCAGGCGCTCGGCCACTTCGGATCCCAGTTGTCGCCGGAAAAACTGCCGCACCGTTTCCTCGCGTCCTGGCGGCGGCGGGACAAACCCCAACAAGCCCTGCAGAGCCCGCAGCTTGCCGCCCACGCTGAGCAGCCGTGATCCCAGGGCTGCCGCGGGGCTCAGAGGCACCGGCAACAGCGCTCCTTCCCAGTAGATGTAGCGGGGCAGCTTGGCATCGGCCAGCACCAGTTGGTCGGCCAGGCCCACCTCGGCAATGAGGTTGAGCAGGGCAGGGGTGGGGGTAAAGCTATTGGGGCCTTCCTCCCAGCGGTAGCCGTCTTTGGACTGGGTGGAAATGCAGCCGCCGACGCGGGAGCTGGCCTCCGCCAGGAGCACCGCTTGAGGGGATCCCCCCCTAGCCGATAAACCCTGCTGCAGGCGCCAGGCCAGCGTCAGGCCGCTGATGCCCGCCCCAATGACCACCACCTCCGCGTTAAGGGGTTCAGGGGTTGCAGGATTCACTGCCGCTTCCAAGGTGTTTTTCCTCCATCACGTCCGGGGGGCCAATCTTCGTTAGCGCAGTACGCGAAATAGGCTGGGGATCTCGGCCACCTGGGGAAGCTGCTGGATCTCGGCCAGCGCCTGGCGGCAGTCGGCCTCGCGCACGCTGTGGGTGAGGATCACAATCTCCGCCAACTCCTGGTGGCACTCCTTTTGGGTGATGCTCTCCAGGCTCACCCCGTGCCGGCCAAAGCAGGTGCCGATGGCCCCCATCACCCCCGGCCGATCCTGGGCCAGCACTCGCACGTAAAACTCCGACTGCGCCTCTGCCAGCGGCAGCAAGGAGGCAACAGGAGGGGAGGCGGCAAAGCCCCACAGGGGATTGGGCAACTGAGCCCCCGTCTGCAGGTGGGCAAGTAGGATAAGCAGATCCCCGAGCACCGCGCTGGCGGTTGGCCCCCGGCCCGCCCCTGGCCCTGAGAGCACCACTTGCCCCAAGGGATCCCCTTGCACCCAGACGGCGTTGTCCACCCCGTGGATGTTGGCCAGCGGGTGGGTAACCGGCAGCAGGGCGGGGTGGACGCGAATATCCAGGGTTGGTTCACCTCCCTGCCCCTCGGCCCTTTGGGCGATGGCCAAAAGCTTAAAAGTATAGCCCCACTCGCGGGCGTAGCGGATGTCGGTGGAGCTGATGCTGCCGATCCCTTCGCAGGGGATGGCCTGTCGCGGTACCGACACCCCAAAAGCCAGGCTGGCCAGAATGGCGATCTTGTCCGCCGCATCCCATCCTTCCACATCGGCGCTGGGATCCGCCTCGGCGTAGCCGCGGGCCTGGGCCTGGGCCAGCGCTTCGGCAAAGGAGCTGCCCTCCTGGGTCATCTGGCTGAGGATGAAATTGGTGGTGCCGTTGACGATGCCCCAGACCGCCTGGATGTGGCTAGCCCGCAGCGACTGTTGCAAAGCCTGGATGATGGGGATCCCACCCCCCACCGCTGCCTCCAGCAACACCGCCACCCTGGCCTGGGCGGCAGCCTGGAAAATCTCCTCGCCATAGCGGGCAATGACCGCCTTGTTGGCTGTGATCACCGGCTTGCCGTGGTCGATGGCCTTTAGGATCAGGCTGCGGGCCGGCTCCAAGCCGCCCATGAGCTCAATCACCGCGTCAATTTCGGGATCCGACACAATCCCCTCTAGGTTCGTGGTCAGGCGCTCGGGCGGGATCGCCACCTGCCGCGGCTTGTCCAGGGAGCGCACCCCCACCGCCGCAATCTCAACTGCCTGCAAGAGGGGGTGAGGAGGGCGCTGTAGAATCTCGACCACGCCCGTGCCGACCGTACCCAGCCCCAATAGCCCAACCCGATAGACCACAGCCGCTCCCTCGGGCCCAAAGACTTTCTTACCTTTACCAGGTTGACACACTCTTGGCCCCCTAGGGCGAGATTTTGGCCATCCATCCCCAAGGGCTTCAGGAGGAAGGCGCGCCGAGCCAGGCGCAGGGATCCCTCGCCGCAGGGGCAGTGCTGGTTTGGAGTTTATGCTGAAGGAGGGATCCCTTTCTCTCATAGCCCTCATGTCCAGAACCTGTACCATCTACCGCCGCGCCCACTTTGCCGCCAGCCACCGCTACTGGCTGCCGGAGCTCTCCGAAGCTGAGAACCTGGCCCGCTTCGGCTCCCACGCCCGCTTTCCCGGCCACGGCCACAACTACGGGCTGGAGGTGGGCTTGACGGGGGAGGTGGATGAGTACGGCATGGTGCTCAACCTCTCCCAGGTCAAGCAGGTAATTCGGGAGCGGGTGATTCAAGAACTGAACTTCGCCTACCTCAACCAAGTCTGGCCAGAGTTTGCCCAAACCCTGCCCACCACCGAGTTCATTGCCTACACCATCTGGCAGCGCCTAGCCGACGCGCTGCCGCTCAGCAGTGTGCGCCTCTACGAAGATCCCCAGCTTTGGGCCGAATACCGAGGAGAAGCCATGCAAGCCTATTTGACCGTTGCCACCCACTTTAGCGCCGCCCACCGCTTGGCCCTCGATCACCTCAGCCTGGAAGAGAACACTGCCATCTACGGCCTCTGCGCTCGCCCCCACGGCCACGGCCACAACTACGGCCTGGAGATTACCGTCAAGGGATCCATCGACCCGCGCACAGGGATGATCGTGGATTTGGCAGCTCTGCAGCGGGTGATTGAGGAGCAGGTGGTGAAGCCCCTGGATCACACTTTCTTGAACAAAGACGTCCCCTACTTTGCCCAGGTGGTGCCCACCGCCGAAAACATCGCCCTCTACGTCCAGCGGCTGCTGACTTTGCCCCTGCGCGAGCTGGGGGTGCAACTGCATCGGGTTCGCCTGCAAGAGAGCCCCAACAACAGCAGCGAAGTCTACGGGGAGTTTCCGCTAGAGGAGCTGGGCGCAGCTACCGCTGCCACCACATACCCCGCGAGCGAGGGCAAGAGGGATCCCTCCGAAGTGGAGCCCCTGGCCGCCGGCAGGGCTGAGCCAGCCGCCTATGCTGGATCTGGTTAAGCTGAGCGGGCAGATTCCCGCCTTTGCCCGCCACCTGCAGCAGGAGTCGAAGGCCAACCAAGAGCGTCTGCGCCTGGCCTTGCAGGAGTTTGCCCGCCTGCAGCGAGAACCCCAAACCTGGCAGTCGCGCTGGGCGGAGTGGAGCTCCCATCTCGCCTTTACCTGCGCCAGCCCCGCCGAGCCGCCGGAAACCTGGGGATCCCTGCCCAAAGTCGAGCCCTTGCAGGGGCCGCACACGGTGGTGGCCACCGACGGCTCCCAGATCCTGCCCAGCCACCACGAGATTGCCTACTGCTCGCTCATCAACATCGGGCGGGTGGCTCTCCACTACGGCACGCAAGAGTGGCCGCTGCTGGACAGCCAGCCCCTGCTGATCTACGGGCAGGAGCCCTTTGCTCAACCTGAGCGATCCAACTCTCTTCCAGGAACAGCCCTCCACCCTCTTCGCCACCGACCCAGCCGATCGCGTAGGCAGGCCGTAGGCCTTGGGGAAGAAGATCGCGGGGAGGGGGGGGAGATTGCGTTGGATGCCGAAGCGGTGCTGGCTTTGCGGCGGGCTCAGGCAGAGCTGGAGGAGCTGGCCCAATTGGCCCTGCCGCTGCCTAGGAGTCGCCCCGTGCTAGCGCTGCTGGATGGATCCCTCATCCCCTGGGGGCTGGAGCCGCTGCCCAAGCCAGCCCAGCGTCCCTGGCTGGATCCCATCCTGGCAACTCTGGAGCAGTTGCGGGCAGCTCGCATCCCCCTGGTGGGCTACATCAGCGCTTCCCGCAGCAGCGAAACCCTCAACTATCTGCGCCTGGGGTTGTGTCCCTACCTGGGCTGCGACTGCTATCGCTACTGCGCCGGCGAGAAAACTCCCCCCTGCCAGCCCTTTGCCCCCCTAGCAGATCGCGTTTTTTGGGGATCCCTGCTGCAGCCGGGAGAGCGCAGCCCCCTCTGGCGCAGTGGCGCCAGCGTCTTGGAGACTTTTGGGGAACACCACATCCACTGCTGTTACTTGAATGTCGGCGCAAACCCTGGGGAGGGATCCCTGCCGGAGATCGCCCGGCTAGAGTTTCCCGCCTGGGTGGCTCAAGACGCCGAGTTGCTGCAGCGGGCCCTGGCCGGAGTGCTAAGCCAGGTGCAAAAGGGCTTTGGCTACCCCATCGCCCTGGCGGAAGCCCACCATCTGGCCGTGGTGCGCAGCGGGGATCGGCAGCGCTTCTTCGCCTTGATCGAGCAGGAGCTGATCCGCGCCGGCCTGCGCCATGTAGCCGTCTCCCGTAAGGAAGCCCAGAAGCGAACCGGCATCGCCTAATTGGTGCCAGTGCTGCAAAACCCTTCCTCCCTACCTCCCCTCTCCCTCAGGGAGAGGGGCTGGGGGTGAGGGCTCCCCCTGGGAGAGGGGCTGGCGGTGAGGGGTTAAAATCACCCTGTCAGACCCAAAACCGCATCGCCTACCGGGATCCCTGGCACCCCAGAAAAGGCTGCAGCCTATTGAGGGGATCCCTGTTCAACGGTTAGGGTTGCCAAGGTGTCCAAATCCTGTCTCTGTTGCCGATATGATGAGCCAAGCCCCTCTGCGCAGCCTCGTCTCTCCCTTAACCTACAACCCCCTCTGGTACAAAGACGCGATCATCTACGAGCTACCGGTGCGCGCCTTTTTCGACAGTGATGGCGATGGCGTGGGCGACTTCCAGGGTTTGACCGAAAAGCTGGACTATTTGCAGGATCTGGGCATCACGGCCATCTGGCTGCTGCCCTTTTTCCCTTCCCCGCTGCGGGATGATGGCTATGATGTTTCTGATTTTACCAACGTTAACCCCGCGCTGGGCACCCTAGAGGACTTTAAAATCTTTCTAGATGCCGCCCACCAACGCGGGATCCGCGTCATCATCGAGCTGATCCTCAACCACACCTCCGATCAGCATCCCTGGTTTCAGCGGGCTCGGCGCGCCGCCCCCGGCACCCCTGAGCGGGACTTCTACGTCTGGAGCGACACCCCGGAAAAGTACAAAGAGGCCCGCATCATCTTTCAAGACTTTGAAACCTCCAACTGGGCCTGGGATCCGGTGGCCAAGGCCTACTACTGGCATCGCTTCTACTCCCACCAGCCGGATCTCAACTACGACAACCCCGCCGTGCAGAAGGCCATCTTCGAGGTGGTGGACTTTTGGTTGAGCATGGGGGTGGACGGCCTGCGGCTGGACGCCGTGCCCTACCTATACGAGCGGGAGGGAACCAACTGCGAGAACCTGCCGGAAACCCACGCCTTCCTCAAGGCCCTACGCAAATACATTGACGAAAGATATCCCAACCGCATGCTGCTGGCAGAAGCCAACCAGTGGCCGGAAGATGCTGTGGCCTACTTCGGCGACGGGGACGAGTGCCACATGGACTTTCACTTCCCCCTGATGCCGCGGCTGTTCATGGCCATCCAGATGGAGGATCGCTTCCCCATCATCGACATCCTGCAGCAGACTCCCCCCATTCCCGAAACCTGCCAGTGGGCCATCTTCCTGCGCAACCACGACGAGCTCACCCTGGAGATGGTCACTGACGAGGAGCGCGACTACATGTACCAGGTGTACGCCAAGGATCCCAACGCGCGGGTCAATCTGGGCATCCGCCGCCGCTTGGCGCCCCTGCTGGGCAACAGCCGCCGCCGCATCGAGCTGATGAACAGCCTGCTGTTTTCTCTGCCCGGCACGCCGGTCATCTACTACGGCGACGAGATCGGCATGGGGGACAACATCTACTTAGGGGATCGCAACAGCGTGCGCACGCCGATGCAGTGGAGCGCCGACCGCAACGCCGGCTTCTCTCGGGCTAACCCGCAGAAGCTCTACCTGCCCATCGTCATCGACGCCGAGTACCACTACGAAACCGTCAACGTGGAAGCGCAGCGGAACAACCCCTATTCCCTGTGGTGGACGATGAAACGGATGATCGCGGTGCGCAAGCGCTTCCAAGCCTTTGGCCGGGGCTCTTTTGAGCTGCTGCACCCGGAAAACCGCAAGGTGCTGGCCTTTATGCGGGCCTACGGCGACGAGCGCATCCTGGTGGTGGCCAACCTCTCCCGCTACGCGCAGTTTGTGGAGCTGGACTTGGCCCACTGGGAGGGGCTGATCCCGGTGGAGATCTTCGGGCGCACGCCGTTTCCTCCCATCGGCCAACTGCCCTATTTCCTGACCCTGGGCCCCCACTCCTTCTACTGGTTTTCCCTCGAGCCGCAGCGACAAACGGAGCGGATCCACCCCAGCCACAGCAAGCCAGAAGAGTTGGATCGCCTGCCCACCCTGCTGGTTCAAAACGGCAGTTGGGAAAGCCTCTTCCAGGGGGAAAGCCAAAAGCAGGTGGAGGCGGTGCTGGGCGACTACCTCTACCGCTGCCGTTGGTTCGGCTCCAAAGCCCGCCAGATCCAGTCGGCCCAGATCTTGGATGCCATTCCCTGTAACCGGGAAGGGGATCCCCCCTTTCGGGGCCAGATTTTGCTTTTGCAGGTCGAGTTTACCGAGGGGGAGGCAGAACTCTACTCTTTACCCGTGGGCTATGCCATCCAGGAGGCGGCCATGCACCTGCGCGTAGAGGCGCCCCAGGCGGCGATTGTCCCTGTGCAAGTGGCTGGGGAGCCGCCGGGCGTGCTGTTCGACGCCCTGGCCGATAAAAGCTTTTTGTCGTTGCCGCTGCAGATCATCGCCCAGCAGGGCCGTCTGCGCCACTCCTCAGGGGAGCTGTGGGCCACCACCTTTGCCCCTTTTGAGTACCACCTCGGCCTGGAACCCCGCATCCTCAAGGCGGAGCAGAGCAACACCTCGGTGGTCTACGGCAGCCAGTACATCCTCAAGTTCTACCGCAAGGTGGCCGAGGGGGTAAATCCAGAGCTGGAGATCGGCCGCTATCTGCTGGAGCACCATCCCCAGGTGCGGGTGCCGCGGCTGTTGGGATCCCTGGAGTATCGCCGCCGCCGTGGGGCGCGGGGCTTTGATCCCGGCGATCAGCCCATCACGTTGGCCATCTTGCAGGAGTACATCCCCAACGAGGGGGATGCCTGGCACTACACGCTGGACAGCCTGGGGCAGTTTTTCGAGACGGTGCTGGTTCATCACGCAGAGGCGGAAGCGGTGCCCGTGCCGCGGGGATCCTTTCTGGAACTCTCGCACCTTCCCTTGCCGGAGCTGGCCTACGCCACCATCGGCAGCTACCTGGAGTCGGTGCGGATCTTGGCCAAGCGCACCGCCGAGCTGCACCTTGCCTTGGCCGCCGACACCGAGAACAAGGACTTTGCCCCCGAGCCCTTCTCCAGTCTCTACCAGCGCTCCATCTATCAATCGATGCGCAATTTGGTGGGGCAGGTGTTTCCGCTGCTCAACAAGCAGATCCCCAAGCTGCCCGAACTGGAGGCTAAGTTGGCCCGCACCGTTCGCGACCAAGAAGGGGGGATCATGAGCCGCTTCCGCCTCATCCTGGAGCGGAAGATCACGGCTTTGCGCACCCGCTGCCATGGGGATTACCACCTGGGCCAGGTGCTGTTTACCGGCAAGGACTTTGTCATCATCGACTTTGAAGGGGAGCCGGCCCGGTCGCTAGGAGAGCGCCGCCTCAAACGCTGCCCCCTGCGGGATGTGGCGGGAATGCTGCGCTCTTTCCACTACGCCGTCCACACCGGCTTGCGCCAGCAATTGGAAAGCGGGCTGGTTTGCGGGGACAAGTGCCCTGACATGATGCGCTGGGCCCAGTTTTGGCACCGCTGGGTCTGCGCCGCCTTCTTGGCCGAATATCTGCAGGTGGCTTCTCAAGGGGCTTTTCTGCCCCGCAGCCCGCAGGAGCTGGAAGTGCTGCTCGAGGCCTACCTGCTGGAGAAGGCCATCTACGAGCTGGGCTACGAGCTCAACCACCGCCCCGAGTGGGTGGAGATCCCGCTGCGGGGGATCCTGCAGTTGCTGGGCATTTCCACCAAGGTCTGAGGGATCCCAGATGTGCGAACGGTTTAGCCTGGCAGTTGCCCCCGAACGGCTGCAGCAGCATTTTCCAATCGAGAGGGGGGCAGTTGGGGCGCTCCAGCCCCGCGACAACATCGCCCCTTCTCAGCCGGTGCTGGCGGTGGTGGCGGGATCCCTGCAGCGTCAGGCAGTCCATTTCCGCTGGGGCTTGATCCCCAGGTGGAGCCAAGCTCCCCAGGCTGGGTGGATCAATGCCCGCGCCGAGACGGTGGCCGAAAAACCCTCTTTCCGCCAGGCCTTTTGCCGCCGCCGCCTCCTGATCCCGGCAGATGGCTTCTATGAGTGGGTCGGCCGGGGCAAGCAGGGGAGGCAACCCTACTGGTTTTACCTAGTGGAGCGACTGTTGACACTCCCACCCAGGGGATTCTTACGCAGCCCACAAAAGAACCCGTAACGGCGTTGTCAAAGCGCCTCTAGACAGTTCCTTCACG
>NZ_JANSHP010000113.1:0-2111 GCF_047502605.1 Synechococcus sp. RC10A2 | reverse complement strand
CGAAAAATGTTTTGCTGTAGCCGAGAACAGCTCCTGGTGCGTATAGCTCAGAGCCTTCTGCCAGCTTCAGAACAGTGGCGAGCGCGCTCACTCTCCCGCGCCCTGGCTAAAGATTTAGACACTTCCCCCATACCTCATTCCCTATTTCAGGTGGTAGCGATTCCAGCCCAGAAAGTGCCGGTGCCGATGTTGGTTTGCGCCAGCGAGGATGATCCCATTGTGGATCCTGCTTCGCTGGAGCAGTGGGGAAACTACTTAAAGCCAGGGGATCAAATGTGGTTTTGTCCTGGGGGGCGACACTTTTTTCACTATTCTTTTCCAAGTTTGGTCAACTTGAAAATCATGGATTTCTGGCAAAAGCTGCAGCAATTGCAGACCAGCCTTGCCTGAAAGACTGGCCTTTGTCCTTAGCTCAACTGCGAGTTTTGTCAGCAACCCCCAACCCCCGCAGATTGTTGGTGGCTCTAACCCTCCAAACAGACAGAAAGAGCTCTCATGCCATAGGGATCTCATCGCCGCCCACAGCGCCCCCAGAGAGACGGCGTCCACCCGGCTCCCCGCTAGAAGTAAAATGGGAGGGGTCGAGCCGGGCTTAAGCGGGGGATCCGCGACTAGGTTCGACAAGCTGCTCTTTCCCATCGACAACTCGCGCGAGACCAGCCACGCCTTGCCCTTGGTGGCAGACCTAGCGCAGCGCTGCAAAAGTCGGGTGTACTTGCTCTCGGTACTGGACAACATGGAGCTTGACGCGGAGCGAGCAGAACAAGCCCGGCAGAACATTCAGAACCTGCCCAAACAGACGGAGCTGGGCCTGCAGTAAATCGGCATCAACAGCGTCAAGAGCGAGTATCGCGAGGGAAAAGTACCCTTCGTCATCTGCGACGTGGCGGACGAGCTGGAGATCAGCCTGATCGTGATGGGATCCCGCAGCCTCAGCCTGTCTGCCGAGGGGCAGAACAACTCCGTCAGCCACCGCCTCATCGACCTTGCTCCCTGCCCGGTGCTGGTCGTGCCCTGAGAAAAGGGATCCCGGTCAGCGTGATCCTGTAGAGTACCCTAGGGCGGGGTCTTGCCAAGTCCAAACAATGTTGCCTTGTGTAACAGCACGGCTGTCACTGTTTGTCTTCTCTAAAAGTCTGCAGTACAACGAAGAGCAAGATACAGCTTTGTCCGACTTCGGGGGAGGTCTGTAGAATCAGCAGGATCCCGGCATACGCACATCTGTATTAACTTCAGAAAGTGTGGCCGGAAGAAGCTGTGAGCCTCATTACCAGCAACAGCCGGTCAGTTCCCTTCCGAGAATCGTCATGGAAAGTCGTGGTTACAACAAGGCCTCCCAGAAGACTTTTGAGGTGATGCGGCATTTCGCAGAAACCTACGCCAAACGTACCGACACTTTTTTCTGCTCTGATCCTACGATTACGACAGCGGTGATCGAGGGCTTGGCTCTGCACAAAGAGCAATTGGGCGCTCCGCTCTGCCCCTGTCGTTTTTATGAAGACAAAGAGGCGGAAGTGAAAGCCGGCTATTGGAACTGCCCCTGTGTACCCATGCGGGAGCGAAAGGAATGCCACTGTATGCTCTTTTTAACTCCAGATAACCCCTTCGCCGGCACCAGCCAAACCCTAGAGGAGGTGCCCCTAGAGTACCAGGCGAAATAGTCGGCAATGCGTCTGTCTCTGGGTTGAGCGACAAAGACCAGTATAATCGGGAAATAGTTGAGTGGTTGATAGTCGCACGAGGAGGAAACTCTTTTTATGACTCCCTCACTGGCTAATTTTCTCTGGAGCTTGGTGTACGGCGCAGTGGTGCTGGGGCTTCTCTTCGGCGCCATCGTCTTCGTCAGCCAAAGAGATAGGGTGCGTCGTCGCTGATCCCTCTGCTCGCGCTGATGCTCTACTTCTTTGCTGTTGTTGCTGAGTGGAAAGAGACTCGGGTGCTAAGGTTTGCTCTGGTAGGCAACTGCCAGGGTGCTTTGTCCACCTGTCAGGGATCCAGCCGGGTTGAGTGACAACCGGATCGACGTGCTTGGCGCCGTTGTTGCTAACGCTCACAAAAAAGGATAGCTTGGTAGCCCCGCACTTGAGTGCGGGGCGGAAAAGCCCGCTAGC